>JALVQM010000120.1 GCA_027025615.1 Desulfobacteraceae bacterium
GATGGCACCCCCGTTTTCCAATTGTTTGAGGATTTCCAGCGGAAATACCACGTTTGGATCTGATTCGGCCGCCGTGATGTCATAGCCTCCATGGCGAACTTTGATTTCGGCGGCGGGTGTGTTTTTAGGGATTACCGAAAGAACCGGAGCTTCCTTCAGGGTTTCAAAGATGTGTTCAATTGCCTCCTGCTGGGTCATATTTTCAAAGCCGAGCGGCCGGGGATCATCGCCTTTTACGAAATGGCCGCTCGAAGTCAGCAAAGCCACCCGGCTTTTATTCAGATCTTTTTCAAGGGGACTGAAAGGGCCTTCCGTATAAGCGAAGTTTTCCTGGTGGGCGTAACCTTCAAGCTGCCAGTGGATAATAAAAGCTTTCAATTTATCTATCCGGTTGCTGTCGAGCGTTTCGATTACAACCTTGAAAAGTTCCTGGATAAAGCTTGCCGCCTTTTGCTCCGGCAGATGGGAAAGAAATTTGAAATTCAGGTCAGTCCGCTTGCCGTAAAAGAATGAATCCTTGAACCGCTTGAACGTTTCTTCGAAAGTGTTTTCCATGGGGCGGTATCCTTTTTGGGTTAATTGGATCCTGGTCAATTCGCCGAATTAATACAGCCTACTTTACCGTAAGGCCTTGATGGTCATTGGTCAAACAATTTAGGTTTGCCAGTTGATTACAAGATGTCTATAGTCAAAGGTAGATTGAGGCCCGATCCTAAGGCCGTTTGCACCGGATTTGGGAAAACAGCAAAAAATATTCCAGGCCGGGTTTTCCCTACCATCATTTCCAGCCCCGGGGAGCCGTCATGAAAAGTAATCGTCTGATAAATGAAAAAAGCCCTTACCTGCTTCAACACGCCCATAATCCGGTAAACTGGTGGCCCTGGTGTGCGGAAGCTTTTGATCAGGCTCGCCGACTGGACAAACCTCTGTTTGTGTCCATCGGTTATTCCACCTGCCACTGGTGCCATGTGATGGAACAAGAATCGTTTCAGGATTTACAGGCGGCCTCTGTGTTGAACCAGGCCTTTATCTGCGTAAAGGTGGATCGGGAAGAACGCCCTGATGTGGATGCGGTTTTCATGGCCGCCTGCCAAGTCCTGGGAGGCAATTGCGGCTGGCCCCTGACCATTGTAATGACCCCTGATAAAAGGCCGTTTTTTGCCGCCACTTACCTTCCCAGGACTAATACTTTCGGCCGGCCCGGGCTGATAGAAATAAGCCGGAAAATTGCTTCCCTTTGGCAGGATCAGAGGCAGATGGTCAACAATACGGCCGACCAGGTGGCCAGGGTTTTGGCCAGTTCTTTTTCCTTTGCCGGTATAAGCGGTAAACTTCAGCCGGACATACTTGAGCAGGCCGGTAAATTCCTTGAGGAAAGTTACGATGCGGACAGAGGAGGCTTTAACGGTGCACCCAAGTTTCCCATGCCCCACAGGCTGATTTTCTTGATGCGCCGGGCTGCAAGAACAGGTAACCGGAAGTGGATGCAGATGGCAACCGCAACCCTGGGCGCCATGCGCAGGGGTGGTATATGGGATCACGTGGGATATGGTTTCCACCGTTACAGTACGGATGCAAACTGGATTGTGCCGCATTTCGAAAAAATGCTTTATGACCAGGCCCTTCTGGCAATGGCTTACCTTGAGGCATTCCAGATTACCGGTGATCAGGAATGGGCCGGGACAGCCCGTGAAATTTTTACCTACCTGGCAGACAAGCTGAGTCATCGGCAGGCAGGGTTTTTTGCAGCCCAGGATGCTGACACCCAGGGTGAAGAGGGCAGGTTTTACCTTTGGGATCTGGATCAGTTCCTTTCAGTGGCCGATGACAGTCAGCCTATAGCCTGGCAGGATATTTTCAACTTGCGCCGTGAGGGAAATATCAACCAGCAGGCAAGTGGCGGGTCAAACGGTTTAAATGTCCTTTATCTTTCCCGTACCTGGAAACAATGGGCCTCCAGTATCCAGATGGAAGAAAAGCAGCTCACTGAAAAATGGGAAGTTTTGCGCGGCAGACTCTACCTGGAACGTGAGAAGAGAACGGCTCCCCTGACCGACGATAAAATTCTCACCGATTGGAACGGGTTGGTTATTGCTGCTCTGGCCATGGCAGCCCGGATTCTCGGCATAAGACAATATCTTGCTGAGGCTGTCAATACAGTCGATTTCATATTTGAAAAACTTGTTACGGGCGACGGGTTACTGAAGCACAGTTTTTGTAAAAACCATGCAGCGGACTACGGCCTGGCTTCGGATTATGCTTATTTTATTGCCGGTCTGCTGGAGCTGTACCGCACCACCTTGGATGCTGAATACCTTGAAAAGGTTCTGGATCTCCAGGCTAAAATGGACGATCTTTTTTACGATTCAGAACAAGGGGGTTATTATTTAGCTCCACGTGATTCAAACGAATTGCCCGTGTTGCCTAAAGATCTGTATGATGGTGCCATGCCCTCGGTAAATTCAGTTGCTTTGAACAACCTTGTTGTTCTGGAACGTTTGACCGGAGACCCGGGATTCAGGCAAAAATCGAACGCTTTGACCCAGGCTTTTGGAGGCGAAGTTCAGCGACAGCCGGTATCGTTTACCCATTTTTTGAATGGACTGGAACTGGCCTGGCAGCCCACGGTGCGGGTGTTGATTCTTGCTTCCGGTTTTGACCGGCAGGTGGAGTCGATCCTGGAAAAGCTCAATCGTATCCATGCCCCAGGACTGGCGGTTATTTTAAAAACACCTGAAAATGCGTCCTTTCTTGAGAAAGTTGCCCCTTTTACAGCCGAATTTGACCAGGAAAAGGATGGGGCCTCTGTTTACATGCTTTCCAATGGTGATTCCAGGCCGCTGACCGGTGATATTGAAGATATACGCAGGTGCCTTGAACCTGTCCTGAGCGTTCCTGATTCTGGTTAAATATTTACATTGCTTAATATTAACCTGTCATAGCGATACCTGCTAAACCTGGCATGCCGCCTGGCGGGCTGCCGACAAGATTGAAAAGCGCTCATATCAGGTTCAAAATTGTTTACATCCGGATCAGTTGATCCGGTAGCTGAATAATTTTTCAGGTAACTACGAAAAGCAGGAGGCAGGCGGATGAAAACCAAGTTTGAAGATTTGCAGCCGGAACAGTTACGCAGGTTGATCAGCAGCCGCCGGGAAGGTGAATATTTGCTTATAGATGTTCGGCAGCCTGGAGAATACGAGCAGGGGCACATTCCCGGTGCAAAACTTATCCCGGTTATGGAGCTTGTACGTACGGTTCACGACCTGCCGGCGGAAAAGGATCTGATTTTTTATTGCCGTTCAGGCAGCCGTTCTGCTGCCGCTGCAACCCTGGCAGGCGAGGAATTGAAATCCGGCAACCGGATTTTTAACCTGGCCGGTGGTATCCTGGCCTGGGACGGGCATAAAGTTGAAGGCTGGCCTAAACTAAAGCTTTTCAAAGTCTCGGCTATTGTGGATGAAAGCTTCCGTATGGCCATGGATTTGGAAAAAGGCGCCCAGCGTTTTTATACTTATCTGGCCGATCGTTTTAAAAACGAGCCCTGGGCGGCTGTGTTCAATGAGTTGGCCCGGGCCGAAAGGGCCCATGCCCGTACAATTTACGGATATTGGCAGAAGTCAGGCGGGACAAGCCTGGATTTTGACACCCTTTACGGACGTTTGGAAGGTGAAATTATCGAAGGCGGAAAATCTTTGATTGAAGTCCTTGAACAAGTGGTGCAGGTCAAAACCGACCGGTGCGTGCAGCTGATGGAGTTGGCCCTGTCTGTTGAAAACTCTGCTTTTGATTTATACCGTACCCTTGCCGGGCTGGATGCTGAAGAAGAGATCAGCACAGCTTTTCTTGGAATTGCCCAGGCAGAAAAGGCCCACATGCAAACTTTGATTAACAATATCGGTACGTGTTCCGAATGACGGACTGCCGGCAATCCATCAGCGGCAAACAATATGTCCGGCATGGAGCTGTGGAAGCGGACTTAATCCCAGTCCTTCCTGATTCTGCAGCATTTGCCAATTATACCGATTCAACCCGGTAGTTGTTTTGTCCAATCCTGCCATATGACAACCTGTTAATTTGCCATGTAGGTGTCAAGTGCTTCGGCCAGAGTGTCTGCGGTAAACGGTTTGTGAATTATCTGGTTTACCCCTGCCTGGAAAGCGGCTTCGTTGTCGCTGCATTCATTCTGGGTGGTGACCATTACAATGGGGAGTTGCTTGCTGTCGAACCACTGGCGGATTGCCCGGATCAGGTCGACTCCGCTCATTTCAGGCATGTTGAGATCGGTAAAAATAAAATCAGGTTTTATTTCGCGAACCTTGGCCACGGCTTCTTCTGGATTGGCAAAAAGGATCGGTTCACATCCGATTTGGTGCAGGGCACTACGGTATATGTTGAGGATCATTTTAGAATCATCAACGGCAAAGACGTTTGGCCTGGGCTGCTGAGAATTTTTTTCCGGCCTGACCCTGGCGGACAATTCTTCCAGTCCGTTGGCTATCATAAGTGCCATAAAATGCTTGCGAATTTCCGGGTGGGCCTTGCTGCCAAGATAGTCCACGGCAAAATCACGAAAATCTGATCCTTCAATCAGGTCAAGGAAGATTGTATCACATTGGGCGTCGATGACGGTTTTACTTATGGGTCTTTTTTTAGGGTCTTCGATCATGACCATGTTTTTAACCCCGGCGGCCAGGACAGTGTTGTAATTGAAATCTATGGCCTGGGCTGCGGCTGCGCGTACGTTTTGTACAGGATCCTCCAGCCCCTGGGCCAAAGTAATGGCCCCTTTTTGTACCGGCATCCGTCCGAGGGCTTCGTAAGCGGCAAACCTGACATTGGCATCGGCCGGCTGGTTGTGGAGAAGCTTGCGTATGGGGGCAATGGCCGATTCATCGGCGATTTCTCCCAGGACATTTAGGGAATGGATAAGCAGGTCCGGATCGTCATGATGCAGGTTGTCGATCAGGAAAGGGACAGCCTTGGCCCCGATTTCCACCAGGTGCTGTCTGGCTGCATTGCGGACATGGGCATGCCTTGATGACAGGCATGCGTTTAGTTGTTCCAGTGCTTCGGACAGCTGGGTGGAAGCAAGAACATCCAGGATAATAATATCCAGGTCAGGATCGGCTCCGAGTTTTTCAGACAGGCGTTGGATCGCTGTTGGTGTTCCCAGCTGTCCTAAGGCCTGGATGGCTGCTATGATCAGCTCGGCGGAGGGTGAATATAGATATTCGGATATGGAGGTTGTTGCCCCGGCATCACCGATCATACCAAGGGCCCTGATGATACTGCGCAGTACCTGTTCATCACGCTCTTCATGCATGACTGACATCAAAATGGGTACAGCCGACTCTTGCCTGATCTCGCCCAGCAAAGCAGCCAGTATTACACGATAATTGGGTCGTGATTCCCTGCGCATCAGGTCCAGAACAGTTTCCGGGTTTTCCAGGGCTCTGGAAAACAAAGTTTCCCTGAAGGATGACCACGTGGCTTCATCGTGGTTCCCGGAAGCCAGAAGCCCGGTTAAAACCTCGATGGTAAAGGCCGGATCAGCCCTGAGCAGATGTAAGATAGCCACTTTACGGGTGCTGGGATCGACTTCCGGCAGATGTGTCAACACGAGGCGTGCTTTGAGCTTGTCGCCGGTTTTGATATCGAATTCTAATTCTGAAAGTAAATCCTGAGGGTTGATTTGTCCCACTTGTGGACCTCCATGATCTAAGACGATGTGCATACATGATTAATATCGCCAGACCATGGGCAGGCTTTAGCCAGGTAACTATTAAAAGCGGTTTTTGCAGGACCTGCCCCGGGCCTTTTTGGAGCGTAAGCCCTGAGGTTGTCAGTCTGTTGGGCCGGAAAGCAGTTTTTCAGATATATCAAACAATAGCTTGACCCTGTTCTTGTCCAGGTAAAACCCAAGTTTCTGGGAAAAACTGCGGGCCGGTTGGAGGTTTTCTTGGTCCAGGGGCTTATAGATTGTCAGCCAGCACGACTTATTGCCCGGGGATTCGAGCCTGACCTCAATTTGGGTTTCAAAAGATTGGCTGGCCTGTTCCGGTTTGAAAAATTTACTGACTTTCAGCCCCCTCAGCATGGTCAGCAGTTCTTTTACCCTGGATGTTTCCACCTCGCCTCCGTCGGAGTTTTTCCAGATCGATTTTTGATTTCCCACGCTGTCGCGATGCAGCTCCACTGCCAGTTCTTTGGACGGCCAGCGGATACGGATGCGCTCGATTTTGTCTTTGTCAAAAGCAAGGACGGCCCTGTCACGCAATTTGTCCAGATCAGGAGCAAATACAGATCGCAGCCTTCCCCGGGCGTGGTAAACTGGTTTTTTGTTTT
>JALVQM010000121.1 GCA_027025615.1 Desulfobacteraceae bacterium
CCAGATAAAGGATGCCGACACGGTAAAAGGCAGCCGTACGCGCGTTAAAGTGGTGAAAAATAAAGTGGCTCCGCCCTTCAGAAAGGCCGAGTTTGACATCATCTACGGCGAAGGCATTTCACGTATTGGCGAGATCATTGACCTGGGCGTGGAATACGGTATCATCAACAAAAGCGGCTCCTGGTTCAGCTACGGTGACACCAAATTGGGACAGGGCAGGGATGCCGTGAAATCGCTCCTGAAAGATAATCCGGACCTTGTTGAAGAGCTGGAAAAACAAATCTATGAAAAGCTTGAAGAAGCCAATGTCTGAGGTACTTTCCGACTAATCTTGTTTTTCAGATGATCCGGTTTCGAAAACAGTTATTATTGTTCATCAGGTTACTTCCGGTATTGCTTATCCTCACAACGGGTTTATGGAGCTGCCGTAACAGGACTGCATCCACGGAAAAGGGCTACGAAAAAGTGATCCGGGAAGAGGACTCCATACGTCTGCTGACCAGCCGGATTGAAAAAGATTCTGCAAACTGGGAATTGTATTCAAAACGTGCGGCACTCTATCTTGATGTGGGACGTATTGACCCGGCATTTCGCGATGTGGGCCGTGCCATTGACCTGAATCCCGATGTGGCTGAAAACTTCGTCATGCTCGGCGATATTTATTTCGTACTCGGTAAAATTGATAACTGTATTTCCGCTTACAAAAAGGCCGCCTCGCTGGATCCCGAAAGTGAGAAACCCTTGTTGAAGCTGGCGGAAACTTACCTGGTTCTGCAGGACTTTGCAAAGGCATCAATGTATATCCAACAGGCCATTGCCGTCAATCCCAACAGTTCGATGGCTTATTATTTCAAAGGCATCCAGTTAATGGAAACGGGCGATACCATGCAGTCCATCACCCAGCTCCGCATTGCCGCAAATCTGGATTCGTCCAATTACCGGGCGTTGATGCAGGCCGGTTCATTGTTGTCGGCCGTACATGATACTTCCGCGCCGGATTATTACCGGGCAGCGCTGAAAGCCCGGCCCGACGACGAGCAGGCGATGTATTACCTGGCGCGCGAATTACAGGAAGAGGGTAAATATGACCTGGCCATCAGTCACTATGAAGAACTCAGCGATTTGTATCCCGGCAATAAACTGGCATATTACAATAAAGGATATATTTATCTTGTGGAAAAACAGGAATACGGCAATGCTGTTGAAGCATTCGAGCAGGCCATAGCCATTGATCCTTCGTTTGTTGAGGCGGTGTATAACCTTGGGCGGACCTTTGAGGCCATGGGCAGGTATGACGAAGCACGGGAACAATACAAAATGGCATTGAAACTGAAAACCAACTATCCCCTTGCCATTGACGGACTCAACCGGCTGGATGAAATCCAGTATCCGGATTAGCTGTCTTTAAAAAAAACGGTATAATGAAAAAGATACTTTTTGTTATTGTTACACTGGTGACTCTTGCACAGACTTCATGCAGTGTGCTTGAACAGGTCAATGAATATAACCGGTTTATACAGTGTGATTTTCGTCTTGAAGATGTCAGGGTTTCCGAAATAATCGGGATTGACATTTCGTCGCTTGGCGATAAAGGAGATCTGGGTATCAGTGAAATGATGATGATCACAAAAAAACTTTACACAGGGGAGTTTCCTGCCACGGTGATAGTCAATTTGAAGGCAACAAATAATCACGAAGAAAAAGCGGCGATTTCCGGTTTGGACTGGCTTCTGGTGATGAAGGGGGAAGAACTGCTTTCGGGTACGGTGAACCGGGAAGTGAATGTCCCGCCGCACGAGTCCGCCGAATTTCCTGTCATGGTCCATATTGATTTGTTTAAACTCCTGAGATCAAAATCATTATCGCATATCATGGCCTTTGCTTTCGGAAAAGATCAATATGAACAACTTGAAAAACTGGGTGTAGAGATAAAAATCAAACCTTATTATCGTACCGGTTCGGGGGTTAAGAAATATCCGGGGTATCTGACCGTCAGGCCGTAAAATACAGGGT
>JALVQM010000122.1 GCA_027025615.1 Desulfobacteraceae bacterium
GATTGGAGCTGTCCATAGCGACCCGGGCCATATGGGGCACGGCAACACCCACAAAAGCAACAGGTCCGCAAAAGGCCGTCGTCGTTCCAGACAGCATGGCGGTCAGGGCTATGGTCGCAATTCGCAGGGGCATTATCCGCAGCCCCATGCTCAGGGCGTAGCCCTCACCCAGGAGCAGGCCGTTGAGGGGCTTACCGATCAACATGCAGGCCGCTAGTCCGGCGCTTATTACCGGAGCAAACAAGGCCAGGTCGTCCCAGGTGACGGTCGCGAAACTGCCGAATGTCCAGACTATATACGCCTGTATCTGTTCGGCCGCGGAAAAGTGGATCAGCACGCTGACCGCAGCATTTAGGGCGAAACCGCCCAGGATGCCGACAATCAGCAGGGTCATGACGTCTTTTACCTTCCTGGCCAAGGCCAGGATTGCCAGCATGACTATCCCGGCTCCCAGGGCTGCCCCGGCCACAAGTCCGGTCTTGGTTCCCATGGCAAGACCCTGAAGAAAGTGTGTACCCGTCTTGCCGGCGGTCGACAGTACCACCAGGGCGACGGCCAGGCTGGCCCCGGCATTTATGCCTAACACCGAGGGACCTGCCAGGGGGTTGCGGAAAAGGGTTTGCATCAGCAGACCGCTCAGGGCCAGGCCGGAGCCGGCCAGCACTGCAGCAATAGCCTTGGGCAGGCGAAACAGCCAGATTATCCTGATCCAGGACGGCTTGGTGGCCGTGCCGCCGGACAAGATCCTTAGTACGTCCAGGGGGCCAATGGTCACCGAACCGGTCATCAGGTCCAGGATAAAAAGAATTATCAGGCAGGCTGTCAGGACCAGCCCGATCCGCACCACGGAGCTGCGGTATTTCAGGACGTTATCCGGGGGCTGGAAATTGTTGGTTCGTGTTTTCATGGCTTTTGTTTCCTTTCCAGCCGTTTGTAGTAGAAAAGTTTATGGCAGGGCAGCAGATCGGGATGAAAGATGGCCGCAAGGTCGGCCAGAACCCGGTCCGGGTACAGGATGCCCGATTCCCAAAAATCATTGCCACCCCAGCGGTTGAGGCGTCGGTTGTTGTTGTACATTTGGCCTTTCTGAAGGACTTTCAGACCTGCCAGGCGTGCATCGGCTGCCAGGGCGTCGTCTATCCAGCGCCAGGCACCGGTGTTTATCCAGATGTCTGCTCCCGCCGCTTTTTCAAAGACCGCTTCCACGTCTTTAGCCAGGCTGCCGGTATGCGTGTCGCCGCTCCAGAGGTAGTTTCCTCCGGCATCGGATATGTAGCGGGCCATGAAGCTGGCCCCTCCCGGAACCCACCATTGGCCGCGAAAAGGCGCACCGAAAAGGACGCTGGGCTTTTTGGTGACCTGCTTGATTTTTGCAGCCAGCTCAAGGTAGCGGGATTCGACCTGGTCAAATAGTTTTTCGGCATGCCGGCTGGTTCCGAAAAACAGGGCTATGAACTTGATCCACTCGCAGCGGCCCAGGGGATGGGCCTCCAGGTGGTCGGACATGATCACCACCGGCAGGCCGGCCTCCTCCAGCTTGGGATGGAGATCGAAGCCGGTGCCGCCTGCCGAAGCCAGTATCAGGTCCGGCTCCAGATCCATCATGGTCTCGATTTGCAGGTTGAGGTAGTCTCCTGCCTGTTTGAGTTGTCCGCTGTCTATGCGCCTGCGTACAGAAGGTGTATTGACATACCTGAATTTTGAAACCGCCACCAGCCGTTCTACCAACCCGGCGGCATCCAGGTAGGCCAGCTGGGTTGTTGAAAGGCTGACCACCCTTTTCACAGGCACCTGTATTATCCTTGCTTTACCGGTATTGTTCGGCAAGGGCTTGCCCACAGGTACCAGCACGTACCTGAAGGCCGCCGTTCCTTTGAGCCATGGAGGCTTTACTTCAACAATGCTATATCCGGAGCGCTGGTCAATGCTGAAGCAGCGGGCGTATTTAATAGTGATTTTGCCCGCGGCAGCCACGGCCGAGCATGTCAATACCA
>JALVQM010000123.1 GCA_027025615.1 Desulfobacteraceae bacterium
TGTATGAACTTTGGGGGTTAATAAGATGACTAGTTCGCGGCGAGTCAACTGTTTCTCTTCATAACCAAAAAGATATTTGATTAACGGTATATTTTGAATAATTGGTATTCCACTGGATCCTTTTCTATTAATTTTATCAATTAAACCACCTAGAATCAACATTTCACCATTTTTAACTTCCACCATGGTGGACATTTCCCGGTAACGAATAACAGGCAGGCCGACAACCAGCTCTCCATTAGTGCCAAATCTTTGCTGGGGAATTGTGTCATTGACGATTTCAGTGGTAATCGGTGTTAGATGTAGGATAACAGTTTCATCATCAAGTATTGACGGAATAACTCCCAAGGCTACTCCTTCAACTACACTATCTGTCTCGGCTGTAAATGAGACAGTATTGGTATCTGCTTGTGTTTCAGATGTAATTTTTTTAATATAGGCTACATCGGTACCAACACTCAACAAGGAAGGTTGGCCGTTCATAACCGTTATTTTTGGATTGGAAAGGACATGCGTATCACCTTGGTCGGCTATGGCATTAAGCACAACGTTAAAGTTAAAATTGTTAAGCAATACCTTGGTGACAAAACGGGTTGGATCCATATCCATTCCATTAGGGAGGTCTGGACCTTTATATGATTCATAAGGCCAGATTTGGCCACGTCCGGTTCCGTCCTGCTTTCCGAATTCAATTGTTCCACTGAAATTACTTCCCCTGAGAACCTGACTCCAATCCAAGCCGACTTTTGATTGATCATTGAGAAAGACTTCTATGATTTTTGCCTCAATGGTGACTTGGCGATAGATATTCTTTTTTAGTGTGTTCAAGTACTGCTCAACTTTTTTCAAGAGCGGCCTAGGGGCAGTAACTGCAAGCAGCCCTAAATGCTCATCGAGAGTGTAAGTGCCGGTAAGTGTTTGTTTATATTTTTGGGTAACACTTTCTTCTTGTGTTACGCCTTCTTTATCCGGTTTTTTTAGATTTGTTTCAGATTTTTCTTGTTTTTTGGAGGCTTCACTATCTTTATTCTTTGAATCTTTACCAGTGATATCCTTGACGTTGAGAGTTTGTTCCTTGATATTTTTTTTGACGATTTTACCGGACTCGTCATATTTAAGGTCAGTTTTCCTTGTATTCAGACGTTCACTGGCCCTTCGCCCTGACCATATACCGAGTATGGTATCCAGGTTGAGTTTGATATTATTCCAGATATCAACTTCATTTTGATTGCTCGCAATTTTTACCGTTCCTTCAGTTCCCGAACCAGTTGTCCTTTCCGACAGAAAATTCCCGCCGGTAACGGTCATATAGGATTGTCGCATAAAGGGGATTGCGATATGGTATTGTCTTGTTTCACGATATTTCACAATAATGGTATTGTTCTTGACTTCGTGAAAATAATCTTTTTGGCGCAAAATGTTATCTATTGCCTTAAAGAAGTCATCATCAGCGCGAATATCGACATCCACCAAGGCATTTTGGTCAACATCACTATTCCAACTGACGCTCATTTTTTTTAATTTGGCCAGCCTCTTCATAATATCCCATAGCGGCTGTGGACCTTTGGTTGAAGTAATATTTGCTCCAACCTTGATTGTAGCCTCTTTTTCAAGAGATTGTGCGGTTTCATCGTTAAACTCATTTTCAATCAGGTAGGTCGGCTGCTGATAACGAACCGGGAGTTGTAAGGATGACCGGGATGATGCTTTAGTTTTTTGAGCAGCCATGGCATTGGAGTTACCCTTTTCGGCCGCTGCCGGTAGTTCTTTCGTCTGCTTGCTCGTACAGGCTGTGAGCTGGGAAACCAAAATTATTGTTATGGAAAGTTTGAATAGCAGGTTTAAAATTCTCATATGAAATACCTCAGGCATCCAGGTTCAATATAATTACATGGACGGGCTGAGAGCCACACGTCCCTTGATATATTTTTTTAGGTCCAGCGGAATGCGGTATCCGGACAATAATATAGATTTGTATACCCTTGTTGCATCATCTTGTTTTCCCATTTTATCCAAAATCCTTCCTTCGGATATCATTGAAGCAAGATTTTCTCCATACAGCTTTTTGTATTTGTAAAGAATTTTTAATGCTCCAGCATATCGTTTCTGTTGTTCACTAAATGCTGCATATGAGAGAAGAGCTTCACGACTTGGTCGTTTATTACTGGTTGCTTTATCAAAAAATTGTTGAGCTGTTTTATTTTCTCTCATATTGGCATAAGCAATCGCTGCGATAAGCGCTGCATTATAATTTTTTGGATCAATTCGTAGACTCTTTCTGGCATAAAATGCTGCCTTGGCATTTTGTTTAAGCTGTACGAGATACAATGAGGCTATTTTATTAGCCAGTTTGCTGTTATCGGACCATTTATCAAATGCTTTTTGATATGTGGTGATGGCGTTTTCAATTTCTTCATGTTTTTCTTGTTGCTTGGCCTTGCTGATAAGTTGTTTAGCTTGAATCACAGACGGTGGGATATTCTGTAATTGCTTAATTAGGATAGCCTCTTGTTCTGTTACTGTTTCATCTGCTTCAAAACTTAAGTTGTCCTCCGCACGTTTAGGCCAGGAAAATGATTTATCTTTAGGATGGATAACAATGGTGTTAAATCGTTCTTCCTTTTGCAGGTCTTTCAAGTTAAGGATAATATCAAGGGCAAAATCCCATGGAACGTCATTAAGCGCCAGGGTAAGGGAGCCGGACACTGAGTCATCGACAATGATATTCATGTGGCTGACTTCGCGGAGAAGCCGAAAGACATTGTGCAGATCGATTTTGTAAAAATCAACGGTGATGTGCTCCTTGTTGTAGCCTGCAAAATTGAAAGCATCTTTCATTGAGGAGGCAACCGATTTTGCGTTGATATTTACGGCCTTTTCTTGAGAAGCATCAATGATGGGAAGTTGAGTTTCAATAGTCTTATTTTTAAGGATGATGTCACTGACCTCATCTTTTGCCGCTGCCTTTTTCCTGTCGCTTTCCTGGATACGGATTTCCAGGCCGTTTTTCAGAGGAGCGACCTGGAAGGGGAAGAGAGTATCGGTCGCAGAATCTAAGACAAAACGAAGACCGCTTCCCCGGTTGGCGACTCGAATATCGGCCAGTGCGGTCCCTACATGCAGCTTACGGGCCAGGGTGTCACCGGTAACATTATTTACATCGATGACCAGGCGCGGGGGTGTGGTTCCCTTTTTCCCAAGGACGTCATAATGGTAGGAAGAAAGTTTTCCTGAAGCGACAAGTTGCACCCTGGTTTCTCCGGGGTTGGTTACCACTTTTATCGCCTTGATAGCTTTGGCAGACGGCTTTGTCTTGGTAGCCACTCCGGATACTTTTTTGTCACGATTATTAATCTTAATAATAATATTGTTACCCCTGTCGGTCGCGCTGAATTGGCGAGATTCCGGCATAAGGAAGGTGAAACGGCTCAGAGGAGGTTTGGTATTACTGATTATGCTTGATTTTAGTTGTATCGAATTGTCTGCCGGTAGCTTGGGGACCAGCCCCTTGGCAACAGTTGCGTCCGCAACATCAACTACTATACGTGCCGGCTTGAACAGCTCATATACTGTGTAGTTGGGAGTAATGGTTCCTTTGATGGTTATGATGACGCTTTTGGCATTTTTGCTACTTGTTATCGCCGTAATAATATTTTTTCCTTTTTCGACCTGCTTGCCGGCCATGACAGGTGAGCTAACAAGTATGCACAGAATGCAGAACAACAGGCCGTACGAAAGAGGTCGATGAAGCCGTTGCGGAGCTGGTAAAGAAAAATGATACATATCTATTGTTCTCCCTCTTTGTTCAGACGCATAACAATGGTGTTTTTAATTTCTTTTCCGGCGCGGGTGTGAGCTGTTTCCGTAATGACCACCTGTTGCAGGTTGATTTTGGAGACTATCCCGTGTCTACCGATAGGAGTACCCTCGTTGAGCATATATCCTTTGCCGGTCACATCCTCAACCATGGCTATTTTTTTCTTTCCGGTTTCAAGCACGGCCACCAGCCGTAACTGTCCCGGCTCAAACAAGCGCATACCGGTGAGTTCGACATCTTCATCGATGATTTCATCCGGATTCAGCTTGGGCTTTGCGGCCTCCTTTGAAATAAAGGGAACAAAGGGATCGGGTCGCCCTTCCAGAACATATTCGAAGGGGTGGCTGTCTTTCGATGGGTCAAGCAGGAGATTTTCAGAATCCAATACATTTGCTGGTGGATTTTTTGCCTGCACTGGCAGAGCTGTCCCTCCACAGATGAGCAGAAGCAGGGAAAATATGAAATTGTATTGAAGTGTTTTTGCAAACATGACGGAAAATCCCGGTCGGTGTTATTTCTTTTTCTTTTTTTTCTTATTTTTCTTGTTTGCCTTGTCTGATTTGTTTGACTTTTTTGCCTGCGTATTTGTAAATCGGTAGGTGACCAGACGGCATTTTGAATTTAGCAGCATCTCCCTATTCTCTTTTTTAGGTGACCCCATGGTGATGTTGTTGACCGATACAATGCGGTCAAGCTTGCTCACCTGATCGAGGAAAAAACCCATGTTGTGGTAAGGGCCCCGGATGATAATATCCACCGGAATTTCTGCGTAAAAATCCTGTTGTTTTTCTGCACTCGGCTTAAACGAGAGAAAATCCAGGCCTGCTCCCTTGCCAAGGTCTGAAATGGAGCGCAGCAGGTTGGGAATTTCTTTGGTTTTGGGCAATACCACCGCTGCTTCCTCGAATCTTCTCCGGGTTTCTTCCATTTTCGCCTTATACCTTGGAAGATTACGTGAAGCCTTGCGAGCTCTGTTCAGGTCCTTGCGGGCGGCAACAATCTGTTTGTTAAATTTATCGATTTTTTGCGTCTCTGTTTTATAATAAAGGAAGTAAAACAGCGCTACCGGTATAAGAAATGCGATTAAAACGATAGCGATTTTAGCCTTTCTGGAAAGCGGAATATATTTCTCGTCGAGAAAGACATCGAATTTATTTGCGGTTGTCGTCGTTGAGGCCATGGCGCTGATCTGTTATTTGCTTTGCTGGGATATGAATTTTTCCCGGTCCTCACGGGGAGTGACATGCATTGATCGGGCGAAATTTTTCAACTTTTTATCTGCCTTTTGCTTGACGGTACCCTTTCCCGACGTGACAGCCGGGTTTCTCGGCTTTTTCTTTTCCGGCACCCCGATGTTGCAGGACAGGGAAAATTTCTTCAGATCCTTACCCGCATATTTTTTCAACGAAGAGCTTGCCAGATTAACGGTTTTGATATAGGGCGATTGTTTCAGGCTTTCCATATAGCCGGCAATTGTCTGGTTATCCAGGGCCATGCCTTCGAGGTTGAGAGTATTTCCTTTCTGAGATAATGAGGTTAACCACATCCGCTTTGTCGGGGTGCGATTGGCGACTTCGTCGAGGATGTGGACGGTCAAGGACGATTCGGATTTTAACTTGTGAATGATATCAATCTGCTTTTCAAGCAGATTTTTATCTTCTTCTAATTGCTTTATCTCTTTTAATATCTTTGTATAACGCTGTTTTTCCTGTTTTATCTTCGTCAGTTCCTGTTGCAGGCGGTTGGCCTTGCTTGCCTGTAAAAAGCCGGCTAGTCCAAGAAAAACCAGAAGAGCTATTAGGCTAAGGGCAAAAAAGGTTATCTGCTGTCTGGCTCGTACCCTTCGTTTAATTTCCCGGACAGGGAGTAAGTTTATGCGTATCATAATCTCAAAAATCAGCGGGCCTGATTGCTAATCCGGCTGCGATGGCCATTTCCGGTGCAATGGCTTCAATATAATCCGGGTCTATCTTTTTTCTGTTGAAATTCATATGCTGAAACGGGTTGAAGGCAATGACCTCTAGACCGGTTTCCTGTTCGATGAAACTGAGCAACCCACTAACCTTGGAACCTCCGCCGCTGAGGACAAGTCTGCTCAGAGGTTTGTCCGGATGGTTGGCCATGTACAGATCAATGGCCTTTTTCATCTCCAGAACCCACTGGGTACAGGTCTGGTTGAAAATCTCCTCCACCTGTTTTTGCTTCTCCTCGACGGATATCAGGCCCAGTTTTATCTTTTCAGCCTCGTCATAATCCACATCAAGGGAGTTTGCCAGTTGTTCAGTCAACTGGTCGCTGCCGACAACAACATCACGGGCCAGGACAGATGCGCCGTTGCACAGGATATTGATATTCATTTTGGATGCGCCGATATCAATTAGAGCGACATTGTCCGTACTTCCGGTAGTGGTTTCCCAGATATTTTCCAAGGCAAAACCATCTACATCAACAAGAACAGGTTTGAG
>JALVQM010000124.1 GCA_027025615.1 Desulfobacteraceae bacterium
ACAAGGTCAAGGAAATGTTGCCCGATGGGGGCAACCTGAACCTGTGCCTGACCTGTGGAGCTTGCTCATCAGGCTGCCCCGCCACCGGTCTGGAGGGTATGGATCCACGCAAATTTCTGCGGATGGCAGCCCTGGGAATGGATGAAGAGATAACCTCTACTCCATGGGTCTGGATGTGCAGCATGTGTCAACGCTGCATTTACGTATGTCCCATGAAGATCAACATCCCTCAATTGGTATACTATGCTCGCCAGAGCTGGCCTCGTGAAAAACGGCCCAAAGGTATTGTAGGCTCATGTGACATGGCCTTACGAAATGACACATGCAGTGCCATGGGAGCCACCGAGGAAGATTTCGCCTTTGTCGTGGAGGACGTGCTGGAAGAATATCGGGAAACCCAGCCTGAATTTGCCGAGATGGAGGCCCCGCTGAACAAGAAAGGCGCATATTTTTTCCTCAACCAGAATTCACGCGAACCTGTGACCGAACCGGATGAAATGGTTCCCCTGTGGAAGATCCTCCACCTTGTCGGTGCCGACTGGACATACGGAACCAAGGGCTGGGCCGCCGAAAACTACTGCATGTTCATGGCCGATGATGAAAACTGGAAACATATAGTGGAGGTAAAAGCCAAAGCGGTGGATGATCTGGGCTGTAAGGTCTGGCTCAATACGGAATGAGGGCACGAACTGTTCGCAGTCCGGGTCGGACTGGAAAAATTCAACATCAAGCACAACTTCGAAATTGAAAGCATCATCAGACTGTACGCCAAGTGGATCAGGGAAGGCAAACTGAAACCCAGCAGCGAATGGAACAAAGACCGTAAAATCACTTTTACCGTCCAGGATCCATGTCAGCTTGTTCGTAAGACCTTCGGCGACCCGGTTGCCGAAGACCTGCGTTTCGTGGTCAAGGCCTGCGTGGGAGAAGAAAACTTCATTGACATGACACCCAACCGCTCTAACAATTTCTGTTGCGGCGGTGGTGGGGGTTATCTCCAATCAGGTTACACAGATGCGCGTCGTTATTACGGCCGCCTTAAAGTTGAACAGATTATGGCCACCAAGGCGGACTACTGCATCGCCCCTTGCCATAATTGCCACAGCCAAATCCATGATCTGTCTGACCAGCACGGGCATGCCTGGCAGACGGTTCACCTGTGGACCATTTTGTGCCTGTCCCTGGGGATCCTGGGACCCAACGAAAGGGCATACCTTGGTGACGATTTAAAGGATGTGGATGTCTTCCATCCGGAATCAGAAATGTAGATAACGGTCCGGCAAATAATAAAACCCCGGCTCGCCTGACGTGCAAGCCGGGGTTTTTTGTTCCGGGCTCTCTGCGGTTATAAAACCTGGATTCAGGCAGCTTTGGAAATTTTCACCGCACAGACCTTAAATTCAGGAATGCCGCTGATGGGATCCAAAACAGCATTGGTCAAACGGTTGGCCGCTGCCTGGGCAAAATGAAAAGGAATGAAAATTGTGCCGTCCACTGCCTTGGATGACACCCTGGCCCGGGCTTCAATTTCTCCCCGCCGGGATGCGACTTTAACCTTATCGCCATCTACCAACTGATAACGGCTGGCATCAGCGGCAGAAATTTCCACGAAAGCTTCCGGGGCCTTGAAATTCAAACCGCCTGTTTTCATGGTCATGGTTCCGGTATGGTACTGGTACAAAACCCTGCCCGTGGTCAGGTACATGGGATATTCATCATCGGTCTGCTCTTTTGGCGGAATCCATTCGATTGCATGGAACAGCCCCTTGCCGCGGGTAAATTGCTGGGTATGTAAAATCGGTGTTCCGGGATGTTCCGGGGTCGGGCACGGCCAGTGCAGGCCTTGTTCCTTAATCCGTTCATAGCTCAACCCGGCATAAGACGGGGTAACAGAGGCAAGTTCCCTGAAAACCGCTTCGCTGTCAGGATAGTTCATTTCATATCCCATACGGGTTGCGACGGAACAAATGATTTTCCAGTCCGCCATT
>JALVQM010000125.1 GCA_027025615.1 Desulfobacteraceae bacterium
TTGCTGCCCGGCTCTGGTGGGCAAGGATGAATCTTGCTTATAACCGTAAACAACCAGGAAGCCAATAACCAGAAGGTTGGCTGTCAGCACAGCCGGTACCAGAGCGTAATTTCCTTTGAAAACAACACCCAGGATCAGCACGACGCTGATATATCCGGCCAGTTGGAAACCTATACAAGACAGGGATTTTTTGTCAGCGAAAACGATATTGAAATATTCCGCCACGGCCAGGCAGGCCACGACGGCAATCAGCAAGCCAAAGGCCGTCTGTCCCCCGTAGTACAGGATGACAAACAGCAATGGTACAGCAATTAAACCTGTTATCCAACGCTTCAGGTGCATGGTGTTCCCGGCCGGCCAGACAACCCAGGGTACCCAGGGCAAACGGTGCCTGTCAGTGATTCACTTCAGCCCTCAACCTTTCCGAATCTGCGGTCGCGTTGCTGGAAACGTTGCAAAATAGAGATTAATTCATCCCTGGTAAAGTCAGGCCAAAGCGTAGCGGTCACAAACAGTTCCGTGTATGCAATCTGCCACAGAAGAAAATTGCTGATCCGCATTTCTCCGGATGTTCTGATAAGAATGTCCGGATCCGGCAATTTGCCGGTGTACAAATGTTGCCCCACCAGTGTTTCATCAATCTGTTGAGGATCAATTTCACCCCGGCAGGCCTTGTCTGCCAGAACCCTGGCCATCTGTACGATTTCAGCTCTGGCCCCGTAACTCAATGCCAGGGTTAATGTCAACAGCCTGTTATTCTCAGTCTGCCCCATTGCCTCATCCAAAGCCTGCCTGACCTTATCCGGAAGCCTTTCCAATTGTCCAATGGCATTCAAGCGGACTCCATTTTTAACCATATCAGCTGTCTCTGACTTGAGAAACCTGACTAACAGGTTCATCAAGGCTGAAACCTCATGGGCCGGTCTTTGCCAATTTTCAGTTGAAAAAGCATAAAGGGTAAGAAAAGGAATCTCCAATTGCCGACAGGCCTCGGTAATATGCCGAACCGTCTTAACTCCCTGTTCATGACCCTTTACCCGATTCATCAACTTTTTCCGGGCCCAGCGGCCGTTACCGTCCATTATGATGGCCACATGTCGGGGCATTTTCAGGGGATCGAGCCCAAATTGGGAAACCTTGCTATGCTTAGAATTCAAGGATTTCTTTCTCTTTGTCTTTATACAGGGCATCGATTTGGCCGATATGATCATCGGTGATTTTCTGGATCTTGTCCTGGGCTTTGAAGGCTTCGTCCTCACCGATTTCGCCCTCTTTTTTCATCCCCTTTATGAATTCATTGGCGTCGCGACGCACATTGCGGATGGCAACCTTATGCTCCTCACAGATTTTATGCACCACCTTGACCAATTCCTTGCGCCTTTGTTCCGAAAGGGGGGGAATGGCGATACGAATAAGTTTACCGTCATTGCTGGGGGTTAGGCCCAAATCGGATTTTAGGATAGCTTTTTCAATATCTTTTATTACTGATACATCCCAGGGTTGGATGGTAATCAGACGGCTTTCAGGAATTGCCACCGTGGCCATCTGATTAAGTGGCGTCGGAGTTCCGTAATAGTTCACCCTTATTCCATCCAGAAGCGATGTTGATGCCCTTCCGGTGCGCAGGCGATTCAGTTCTTTTACCAACGCACTGATGGTTTTGCCCATTCTATCTTTGGTATCCTGGTAGACATCTTCTATCATTTTTCAGCCCCTCTCAGGATTACAAGGGTTTACATTAATGTCTGCAACCGTTTTTTCAACTCTCTATTGTGGTTCCAACCTTTTGGCCGCAAACGACTTTTTCAATATTCCCCGGCTGTTTCATGTTAAAAACCACCAGGGGCAAGTCATTGTCCATGGCCAGTGAAATGGCTGTCATGTCCATGACTTTCAACTGTCGCTCCAGCACCTGCATATAATTAATCTGGCTGATAAAGCGTGCCTGGGCGTTGGTTTCCGGATCAGAATCATACAACCCGTCTACCTTGGTGGCTTTCAGCAGCACTTCGGCATGAATTTCCTTGGCCCGTAAAACAGCTGCCGTATCTGTGGTAAAATACGGATTGCCGGTACCGGCGGCAAAAATAACCACCCTGCCTTTTTCCAGATGCCGTAATGCCCGTCGAAGAATATAAGGTTCTGCGACCTCATGCATGGAAATGGCCGTCTGAACCCTGGTTTGAATATCAAGCTTTTCAAGGGCATCCTGCAGGGCCAGGCTGTTGATAACCGTCGCCAGCATTCCCATGTGATCGGCTGATGTACGCTCCATCCCGAAGGAAGTAGCCTTGACACCTCTGAATATATTGCCACCACCAACCACAATCGCCAGCTCAACGCCCAGATCGTATACCGCCCGAACTTCTTTGGCAACAAAAGTCAACATTTCAGGGCTTATACCGAAGCCCTGATCTCCCATCAGGGCTTCACCACTGAGCTTGAGCAATACCCGTTTGAAGACAGGTTTTGTCAATTGTTACTCCGATCCAATCTGAAAGCGTGCAAAACGCTTGATAGTTATCTTTTCACCTGTTTTAGCAATCATTTCATTAAGATAATCAGCTACTGTCTTGTCGGGATCTTTAACATAAGCCTGATTCATCAGGCAGTTTTCCTTGAAAAACTTGTTCATTTTACCGTCGATAATCTTTTCCAGGATATGTTCCGGTTTGCCGGTTTCCTTGGCCTGGGCCAGGTAAATTTCACGCTCGCGTTCGATTGCCTGGGAAGGCACGTCTTCAGCAGTGATGCCCACCGGATTGGTGGCAGCTATGTGCATTGCCAAGTTCCGGGCAAACTCCTTGAAATCGTCGGTTTTTGCCACAAAATCGGTTTCGCAATCGACTTCGAGCAACACCCCGATCTTGCCCCCCATATGGATATAGGCCTGGACGGTTCCTTCACTGGTGGCCCGGCCGGCACGCTTGGCAGCCGTAGCAAGTCCTTTTTTCCTTAAGAAGTCAACTGCTTTTTCAAGGTCGCCCCCGCACTCTGACAAGGCTTCTTTACAATCCATCATGCCAGCCCCGGTTTTTTCACGGAGCTCTTTTACCATTGCGGCAGATATCTTACCCATTTGCTACTCTCCTGTGGTGGTCGATTCCAGTTCAGAATCGGTATTGTTCTCAACAGTGCCTTCATCGGCTTGGTCTTCTGCTTCCGGTGTCTTGCGGATTATCTCAATGATCGGGCCTTCTGTTCCATCGGAAATAACTTTGCGCTCGCCGGGTTTCAGGTCGGCCGCAGCTGTTTCTATTTCGGATGGCTCTTCCACGGCCTTGTCAGCCTCGGCCTGTTTCCGCTCTTCGAAGCGCCGTTTTCCTTCTATGCAAGCATCAGCTATCCTTGAAGTTATCAGGCGGATAGCCCGGATTGCATCATCGTTGCCCGGAACGATATAGTCGATTTCATCAGGATCGCAGTTGGTATCGACAATGGCTACAATGGGAATATTGAGCCTGCGTCCTTCACGCACTGCAATGGCCTCATTCTTGGGGTCTACGATGAAAATCGCTCCGGGTAGTTTGTTCATGTTTTGAATACCGCCCAAAGTACTGTCCAGCTTGATGCGTTCCTTGGCCATTTTAAGGCGCTCTTTCTTGGGAAACATCTCTATTGAGCCGTCGTTTTCAAGCTGGTTTAGGTAGTTTAGACGGTCGATACTCTTTTTGATGGTTTGGAAATTGGTCAGCATGCCACCCAGCCAGCGATTGTGGACGTAAAACATCTCACAGCGGTTGGCTTCCTCGTATATCGATTCACGGGCCTGTTTCTTGGTACCTACGAAAAGAACCGATTTACCATCGGCCACTGTATCAACGATAAACTCGTAGGCAATTTTGAACATGCGCACCGTTTTCTGCAAATCAATAATATAGATACCGTTGCGGGCACCGAAAATATAAGGTTTCATTTTCGGATTCC
Organism: Desulfobacteraceae bacterium; assembly: GCA_027025615.1. Taxonomy (GTDB): domain Bacteria; phylum Desulfobacterota; class Desulfobacteria; order Desulfobacterales; family Desulfosarcinaceae; genus JALVQM01. The sequence continues at coordinate 3,928 of JALVQM010000125.1, forward strand.
AGCGACGGGTCTGGTGCCCGAAATGGACACCGGCTTCCAACAACTCTTTCATCGTAATGTAAGCCATGACATCTCCTGTAATTAATGGTTTGGCCTTCGCCCGGTTCTTACCCGCTTCCGACCTCGCCCCTGCAAGGCACCGGGAAGCAAGTCCCCGAACGTGCGGTTTTCAAAATCGACGATACTTACCAAATCCCCTAACCGGGTGCAATATTTTTTTATTACCCGGACTTCCTGCGCCCCACGACCACTCTCCAGTGGCCGCCGTAATCTTTTAAACTGTAAACCTGATGATATGCGGACCGGTCCCTTAGCAAACTTTCGACCTCTTGTTGCTGGTCGTGACCGATTTCAAGCATTAAAAAACCATCTGCCTTTAAATGTGATTCTGCCTTTTTAACAATCTGTTCTATGCATTCAAGACCGTTTTGGCCTCCATCCAGAGCAATACGTGGTTCAAACAACCTGATTTCAGGTTCCAATTCTTCCAGATCTGCCGATTTAATATACGGCGGATTTGAAATCACCAGGTCAAATCCCGGTCCGATTGGATCAATGGCGGCAGTCCAATCGGCAACCATAAATGCAACCCTGTTTGCCAGATCGTGATCCATAGCGTTGGACCTGGCAAGGGCCACTGCCTTGAAACTGATATCGCTGCCCACTATCCACCAGTCCGGGTTCAGGGTTGCCAGGGCCAGGCAAATGGCTCCGCTACCGGTGCCAAGCTCTAGAACCCTTACCGCCTGCCTGCCTGCCATCATTTCCTGGGCATGTTCCACCAGAAGCTCTGTTTCGGGCCGCGGAATCAGGACTTGGGACGACACCTTCAGATCAATGGACCAGAATTCACGTCGCCCTGTTATATAAGCTACCGGCTCACGCCGGACACGCCGCCTTATCACCTGCTTGAAACGGAACAGCTCGTCTTTTTCCAAGGGCTGGTCATGTCGCAGGTACAAATCGATTCGGTTTATTCCCAGACAATGGGCTAATAAGACTTCAGCATCTACCCTGGGGGTGTCGATACCGAATTTGGAAAAATAAGCAGAAGTCCAGCGCAACAGGCGCATTATGGTCCAGGGCTGGTTGGATTCGACATCTTCAGCTGGCATCTTGCAATGCTTGGCTCTGATAATAGGTAATCAGGGCATCTATGATTTCGTCTATCTCACCTTGAAGGATACTTTCCAATTTGTAAAGGGTAAGGCCGATACGGTGATCGGTAACCCTGCCCTGGGGGAAATTGTAAGTCCTGATTCTTTCACTTCGATCACCGCTGCCGATCTGGTTCTTGCGTTCCCGGGACCGTTTGGCGTTCTGTTCCTTGATCTTTTGGTCCAGTAACCTTGCCCGCAACACTTTCATAGCCTTGGCCTTGTTTTTGTGTTGGGATTTTTCATCCTGACAGGTAACCACAAGGCCCGTGGGCAGGTGGGTTATACGCACTGCCGAATCAGTCGTGTTTACCGACTGGCCGCCCGGTCCGGTGGAACGAAAAACATCGATTTTCACATCATTAGGTTCTATTTGGATATCGACTTCTTCGGCCTCCGGCAGCACGGCAACTGTTACCGCGGAAGTATGAATTCTGCCCTGGGTTTCCGTAACCGGGACCCGCTGAACACGGTGGGTTCCGCTTTCAAACTTCAAACGGCTGTACGCGCCCTTGCCCTTTACCATGGCCACAACTTCCTTGAGCCCCCCCACACCGGTAGGATGGTGGTCCATAAGCTCTATCTTCCACTTGCGAGCCTCTGCATAACGGCTGTACATACGAAACAGGTCGTTGGCAAAAAGGGCAGCTTCATCCCCACCGGTTCCGGCCCTGATTTCAAGCAAAACATTTTTTTCATCAAGGGGATCCCTGGGAACCAGCAGGCTTTTTAATTCTGCTTCCAGTTCCTGCTTGGCAGCTGTGAGCCGGTCTATGTCTTCCTTGGCCAGCTCCTTGATTTCAGGATCGCTGTCCTTCAAAAGCTCCAGGCTTTGGCCAAGGTCATCTTCAATCCGGCAATACCTGCGGTAAGCGTCAACTATCTTGCTCAGCTCGGCATGTTCCCTGGCAAGCTTTTCGTAGTTGCTGCGATCTTTCACCACTTCAGGATCGCTTAAACGCTTTTCGAGCTGCTCGAATTTTTCCTCAACACCTTGAAGCTTGTTGAACATATCAAATCCGGCTCACATACTCTGAGTTTTGACAACTTCGCAAAATGGTATGGTTCAGATGGTTTTGAGGCCACCCAAATAACAACAATTCGCGCAATCCCAATCCGGTCCAAACAAACAAGCTGCCGGCACACTGTGTCCGGCAGCTTGGTCGGGGCTGTCTGGAAAGCCCCGTA
>JALVQM010000126.1 GCA_027025615.1 Desulfobacteraceae bacterium
GTTACGCCTCCCCCTGAAACTGAACTGCCGGAAAACGGTAAGATAGCCAGAGGTTTTGCTAACTGGCTGGTAAAAGACTGGCTTCGTGAAAATAAATATGCACTAAACAATGTCATGGTGTTTGATTTATATAACACTCTCACTTCCGGCCATTCTGCAACAGAAAATGATGCTGGGGAAGAACAGGGCAATCATCACAGAATCTGGCAGAGGAAAGTGCAGCATATCGTTCAAACGGAAAACAATCTGCTCGTGTACCCAAGGAAATCAGGGGATAATCATCCGTCGGCAGCCGGTCTGCAGAAAGCCACCCAGGAGTTTGTTCCTCTTCTAAATTATTATTACGCTCAGTGGAAAAACCAGTGATATGACAGATACTCAACGGCGTAATAAATTAGTAAATATTGTCGGGTTAATCATTATTGGGCTCCTGATAACTCTTACATATAAAGCAACCCTTATATGGCTGTTTCAACGGTATATTGGAGAGGATTCCTATTATTCACACGGGTTCATTGTACCATTTGTTTCCATCTTTTTTATTTATCAACAGAAAGATCGTCTTAAACGTATAACGCAGCAAGCGAGTCTTGCTGGCCTGTGTGTTGTGCTCTTTGCTTTGCTTCTGCATGTGCTGGGTACAATCCTTTATATTTTTTCGCTATCCGGCTTCTCGCTGTACTTCCTTATTATAGGGCTTACCCTGTTTTTGTTTGGAGTGGAACGATCCAGGATTATCTGGTTTCCGCTTTTTTTTCTCGTTTTTATGTTTCCTCTGCCCATGGCGGTGATCGGTCTGATCTCCTTTCCAATGAAAATTTTTGCAGCAAAAGCCGGTGTTTTTTTGGTGAGTATGCTGGGGATACCTGTACATGGTGAAGGGTTTAATATAACGATTCCCGCTGGTCATCTACTTGTGGGAAATCCCTGTTCAGGATTACGTTCTTTAATTGCTTTTCTTGCTCTTGGGTCGGTTTTTGCCTACATAACCCCCCTGTCGACGGGTAACAAATGGATATTGTTCCTGTTTTCGATTCCCGTTGCGTTGTTATCTAATATTATCAGAGTTCCCATCCTGATTCTCGTTTCACATTATTGGGGTCTTGAAGCAGCAGTCCCAGACACACTGGTACATACCGGATCGGGTATTTTTGTTTTTGTGTTTGGCTTTTTTCTGCTTTTCCTCTTAGCAAGGGTACTGGAACGATCAAAAAAATGAAGAATATAACTGTAAGATATCTGCTGATAATATTCCTGTTGATATTAACCGCAACACTGGTAAATGCATTGCAATATGACTCTTCCCAGGACGACACTGCAGAATTTACCATGCTACAGGAAATTCCAATGCAGATTGGTGACTGGCAAGGAAGAGACCTGCCCCTTGATGACAGCGTATACAACATCCTGGAAACAAGAAATATTATTCATCGTAACTACACGAATACGGAAGGGGATACCATACTCCTTTCCATCGTTTATTATAATGATACCAAGGTAGATTTTCATGCCCCCGAGGCCTGCCTTGGAGGTCGGGGAGAACGTACATCTAAAACGGTCAAAAGACTGAACCTGAAGATTGGCACGCAGTCGTTCCCCCTTGAGGTTGCTGAAATTATTTCAACAAATCCGGACCGTTACGGTGTATCCTATTATTTTTACAAGGCAGGAAACTTTATGGGACAGAACTATATAAAAATGCGCTTGAATCTGGCAAGGAACAGCCTGTTCTCCGGGGATAAAAGTGGAGCATTAATCCGTTTTTCAGGCAACTACTGGAATGAAAATGACCGGCAAAAGATGGAACGACTAATGCAGTCCTTAATTCAAAAAATTATACCTGCCATTATTGGTTAAACCGGCCGGTGCCCAAAGAATAAAGCATAAACTTGGCGTGATCTTTCAGGGGGAAATATTACCTTTTCACATGCCTGACATCTTGGACGCATGGACTTGATTGATACTGAAAAGCAACGCTTTCTCGAAGAACCGGGAAGGAAGAGGAAATAAAGGTAATAATGTCAGCAGGAAGCGGCAAAAAAATTATATCTCACGGTAAAATCTATCTGGCCGGAAATATTCTGCAGCGTTGTGTCAGCTTCATCATGCTGCCCATTTATACACGCTGCCTGACTCCCTCGGATTATGGAACCATAGAACTCCTTTCCATGGTTTTGGATTTTGTCGGCATCATTCTTGGTCTGCGTATCGGCCAGTCTATATTCAGATATTACGCCGACTATGAAACAAGAAAAGATAAAGGAGAAGTTGTAAGCACAGCCCTCTGGCTTGTTGCGTCATTAAATATCGTAGGAGTATTGCTCATAATCATGGGGGCAAAACCGATCTCCTCAATGGTTTTCGGCGATGCAGGTCAGGTAAAAAATCTGCTTCTTTTTTCTTCAACATTACTTGTCCAGGGGTTTGTCGAAATCCCTATGGCATTTGTACGGGCTCAGCAGCACCCTAAGCTGTTTGTGGGGTTCAGTATCATTAAACTTACCCTGCAACTCAGTTTGAATATACTCTTCGTAGTTTACATGCAGCTGCATGTTGAAGGGGTAATCTACAGCGCGATTCTCTCCTCCCTGTTCATGGGAGGTCTGTTAGGCGGTTATACCCTGAAGCAATGCGGCATGCGCTTTTCCCGGAAAAAAGCCCGACAACTTATTTCTTTTAGTTTGCCGCTGATGGCTACTGGTATTCTTGCTTTTTATATCACCTTTGGCGACCGTTACCTGTTACGGTATTTTGGCGGTGGACTTCAGGAGGTCGGCGTATATTCACTGGGGTATAAATTTGGCTTTATGCTGATGTTTCTGATCGTCACCCCTTTTGCCTCTATCTGGGACTCTGAAAAATATAACATAGCCAAAAAAGAAACAGCCAGGGAGGAGTTTCAAAGTATTTTTGTTATCTATTCCACGGTTGTTATTCTGGTGTGCATGGCAATTTCGCTTTTTGTGAAAGATCTCCTTCACATCATGTCTGCTCCTGATTTTTGGGGTGCGGCAAAAATTGTTCCGATTATTTTAGGGGGATACTTGGCCAATGCCCTGGCCCAGTATGTAAACCTTGGAATTCTTCTCAAAAATAAAACGATTGAGATTACCTACGGGACATTGATAGCTGCAGTTGTCATCAGTCTTGGCTATTTTCTGCTGATCCCCAGCTATGGCGGGATGGGGGCAGCATGGGCAACGTTTTTTGCCTTTACCTCTCGAACGGCGTGGATTTACTGGCGGGCAAAACGGTTGTATGATATGGCGTTGCACTGGCGTCCTGTCGTCATTCTCCTTGGATTATGGATTACGGTCTGTATATGTTCAATGTATGGGCCGACAGGTCTGCCAACTTCTCTTCTCTTTAATTGCTTTTTATTTATTCTGGTTTCTCTCCTTTTACTCTATGCACCGATTTTACCAATGACATTGCGAGCTCAGTTACTTATGAGCTTCCGTAACCCTCAATCAACTGTAAAGATACTCTTTGGAAAGTAACCACAGGCTATGGACAAGAAGAATTTACAACATCCCACTTTTGTTTGTATTGGCGCTCAAAAGGCCGGTACTACCTGGCTCTATGATAACCTGCGCCAACATCCGGAAGTGTGGTTGCCGCCAGTAAAAGAGCTCCACTTCTTTAACACTGTATGTCCTCATCAGCAGTTGCTTGGGGTTGAGACCTACAACCATATTATCATTTCAAAAATATGGCGAAATTTCATTGCTCACCCCTCACTGACAAATATTCGTTGGCTGAAACAATTTTATCTGGAACAGAAAAGCACTCAATGGTACCAGGATTTGTTTGCAAAGGTTCCCACTGGAAAATGTTCAGGGGATATGACCCCTGGATATACCACCCTTGATGAACGAGGCGTTGCTTTTGCTCGTCAAGTTCTGACTGATTCTTGTAAAGTGTTTGTCATACTGCGTAATCCTGTGGAACGGCTCTGGTCATCATTGAAAATGAATTATCGCTGGAAAGGAGAGAATGTTCAAAAGGAGGAACTGACAACCTTGTTGGATGAAATGCGTATCCCCAGTAACTATCTCCGCACAGATTATGTCCGCATAATTAAACTCTGGCAGAGCTATTTTCCAAACTTTAGAGTTTTTCTTTTTGATGACCTGGTAAAAGATCCGCTCAACTTCCTTTTTGAAATAGAGGAGTACCTGGGAATAAAACAATTTTCGTCCGCCGATACGTTGATGAAAAAATCCAATGCGGACAAAAAAAATATTACCCTGCCGCCGGAGATAAAAAAAGAACTCATGGTGGAATACGCCGGAGAGCTGGATAAGCTTGAGACCCTTTTACCCGGTATAAAGGCACGCTGGTTTGGTCAGTGAAATGAGGATAATGTGACATGACAACAAGTGAGTATTCCACAGGAAAACTGCTGCGGCGATTATATTGGGACCTCGTTGATAAAAACGAACGAAAATACTACTTGTATTGGCTGATTACACAGATTCCGCGTAGGTGGGGCGACCTCATGCGGGCCAGATTCTGCAGCCGCCATTTCCGCAAAGCAGGGGCAAATTTATGTGTTTGTGCGGGAACTCGTTTTCGGTCAATGGAAAATATTGAGGTTGGGGATAATGTTGGTATAGGATTTGATAATTTTCTTCAGGGCCTGGGAGGGATTACAATTGGAGATAATGTCCTCACCGGACCGGGATGTAAAATTTGGAGTGCCAACCATAATTATTCGTCAAAGGAACATTTAATTGCCGAGCAAGGAATTAAACCTCAGCCGGTGGTCATAGGCAATGACGTATGGCTGGCAGCAAATGTTTTTATAGTTCCAGGGGTTGAGCTACCCGATGGAGTTGTCGTAGCGGCAGGAGCTGTGGTAAATGTAAAAAAATATAAACCATATTCTATTCTTGCCGGAAATCCGGCAAGAATGGTTGGCACTAGGAATTAAGAGAGAACTGTTGAAATGGAGAGGGAGTATAAAGGAATGACGTGCGACTGTTGTAGCTTATTTTGCGGGGGAACGAATAGTTGATATGAATACAAGAAAAGTAAATCTTTTCCTGATCGGAGGTATGAAGTGCGGCTCAACGACTTTGCATGATTATTTGTCTGAACATCCAGAGATATTTATGTCTCATAATAAAGAACCCGGTTTTTTTGTTCCTGAAATATGGAAAGACAGGGATGACTCAGAATATTTTGATCTTTTTGCACCTGCAACTACTGAAAAATATATTGGAGAATCAAGTACTTTTTACTCTAAGTTGCCAACATTTAAAGGTGTTCCTAAAAGGATTTATAGCTACAATGCAAATGCTAAAATATTATATATTGTGCGTAATCCCTTAGACAGGATCATCAGTCATTATTTCCATAATAGAAGAGATTTAATGCTTCATGCGGAGAAACGACCAATAATGCAAGCTGTGCAGAAGGATGAAAGGTATATTGCGTATACCGACTATCAGAAACAGATCAAGCCATATATTGCCCTGTTTGGAGAGCAGAACGTAAAGGTTGTTAAATTCGAATCTTTAATACAGGAACGTGATACCATTCTTGCTGAAATTTTCAGTTGGCTCGGGGTGGATACGACACTTATTCCTCCAGAAACTATAAAGTCAAATGCCAAACCTAGGCAGGCTGAAGTAATTCGTGGAGCGGGAATGCTGAACAAAATTCGCTATAGTCAGGCTTGGGCTAAGGTGTCGCCATGGTTTCCTGCGATTCTCAAGAAAACTGGGAACGCCCTTGCCGCTAGGCAGGATGAGTTGAAGCTGACAACGCATGAACTTGAACAATTGATAAAGTATTTGTCACCCATAACTGTCGATATTGCCAGCAGGTTGCAAAAAGAGCTAAAGATTGATTGTGCTGACTGGCACAGGTAATTATCGCTTTTGTCAACACTAATTTATCCATATAAGTGCTACTTGTTTCTACTCGAACATACAGGGTGTTGTTACAAATATATTGACTATGGCTCAGGGGTAGAGGAGTTCAGGGAACAGTTAGTTCGCCCGAATATTCCAAATTTAAAAAATGCAGAACTTAAAAAGAAAAAATGTACTTTATCTTGATAATACTTATACTTTTGGTGGGGCAATAAATAGCCTCCTTTACCTACTTAGGGCTTTGGATAAAGAATATTTTTCCCCAATTCTTGTTACTGCTCAATCCGAAACGTATTTAGACCGGTATTTTGATTTTATTGATTGGATTCATATTGATTTGAAGCTTTCCTGGGTGCACAAT
>JALVQM010000127.1 GCA_027025615.1 Desulfobacteraceae bacterium
TTTGGTGTGCAGCTTCCCGATGACGTTTTTGTCCGGCGTTTTCATCAGCACGGCACGTATGCTTTTCCATCGTGCATCGAGATCTTTTACTTCCGTATCCAGGGATTTCTTCAGATGGTGTGACTCTAGGTCACGTATGTATTTGTCTACCGTTTTGATGTTGTTCTCGAGATCCTTCTTTGGGTCGTGGTAGGTAACTCCCATGCCCAACAGCACATAGTCCTTCAGCGACCTTTGGGCAAACATGCAGATGTCTGCCAGTTCGTGCACATCCTGTGCAGAAGCGTTCGCGGAAACAAGCGTAACCGGCGTCAGAACAAGCATAGCGGCGGTGAAGAACGAGGCCAGCCATACCATCTCCCTCGCCTTTTCGCTGTATTTTGAAGTCATGGAATCTCCTCTCAAATAAATGGGATCCGGTAATAAACACCGATCTGTCGGCCGGATCAATCAACGATAATCAGCAGCGGAAGCGGCAAATATCTTGCTGTCATCAGTAGACAAGTCACAGGACATCTGATCAGATTTGTCCTGCATGACCAGACGTATGTAGCTGGAACGGGCCAATACGAAATCAACGATGTCCGGGTCGAGTTTTCTACCACGGAGGTTCTTCAACTCGCCCAATGTGGCGCTCAGGCTCCATGCCTTCTTGTAGGGACGTTCAGAGAGCAGCGCATCAAGTATGTCTGCGACAGCCACAATTCTTGCCTCAAGAGGAATCGCACTGCCAGACAATCCTAGGGGGTAGCCTCTGCCATCCAGCGTTTCATGGTGAGCGGCGACGATATTCCGCAGCACATCAAGGCGATGGAGTTCATCCTGGTGGCCAGGCATATGTATAAGGTCTTCGACAAGTAGACTTCCGCGAATACTGTGGCGCCGAATCTGTTTGCAGTCAGATACTGATAGTCGTTTTGTCTTTTTCAGAATTTCGCCGGGCACAAATATCTTTCCGATATCATGCAGCGGAGAATAGGCATGCACGGCATCAATCCAGTCATCGCTCAGGCCATGACTGGCGGCGAAATGCCTGGCCATCCACAGCGAATATCTGGCTACCCGGTGCAAATGGCCTGAGGATTCGGCACTATTCAATCTAATCAGCTGTAGATAGTACTGAACGAGCATTGCCGGATCTGGCGAAAGAAGTTCTTCATGGCGGCTGAGCTCTACCATTAAAGAAGCCTGGGTCGACAGAATTTTCAGTATTTCCGGCGAGAAATTTTTAATATTTACTTGCACCGCAAATACGAGGTTGAAGGCATCCTTAACAGGAAAAGAAAAGGATACGTTGCTGCCAATCACCTGGAATGGCGTTTTGCTAGAACATTTGAAAGCTTTGGCTGATGGTTCTTCACCCGCCTTTACCTTGCTCGAGAGCAACGCCGGCCCGGTTGCTGATCTGGCCAGGATCAAAGAAACACCCCGGATTTTATCTTCAATTGCCAAGCTCGCTACCATCCCGCCAGGACAGTGCTTGCTCACCTGCAACAACATGAGAGCCAAGCGCTCTTGCATGAACCAGGCCCGATTGACCAGGCTGTCGACCCCTTCAGAAAACACCTGTACCCTCTCAATTTCTTTGAAATTCAGAGAGAACGCCGGGTCAGCACCTATTCCGGCGTCCCGTTCCTCTCAATAAGATTCACGCTGCCTGACGTTTCCAGGCTGACTATGCGGGTATGGTATAGGAGGCATGCCAGACACAACGAGAGCAGGATTCACCTGGACCTGTGGATTGTTTCCTGACTAAATGCGGGAAAAGTTCCCGGTTGATCTGGGGTATATTGCTCTCCGGAAATGGGAGCAGGAATCTTTCCTCTAGACAATCTTTTTCCTTTCAAACGACGTTGACTCCGATCAAATGACATCAGAAAACCAATAACCGGCAGAGCCTCTCAATGACCATCGTTCAAAGACTGAAAATTCTGATCGTTCTTTTTGTAGTTATTCTTCTGATAATTGGTATTA
>JALVQM010000128.1 GCA_027025615.1 Desulfobacteraceae bacterium
ATAGCGCGTGGACACAGGCGTGTAATCGCGCCCATGTTGTGACTGACAAAGAGCACTGTCCGGCCCTGTTTTGTTACGCTTTCCATCTTGCCCAGGCATTTTTTCTGGAACTCGGCATCCCCTACTGCCAGAACTTCATCAACAATAAGGATTTCCGGTTCAAGGTGGGCGGCAACCGAAAATGCCAGCCTTACCCGCATCCCACTTGAATAACGCTTTACCGGAGTATCCAGAAATTTTCCGATCCCGGAAAATTCTACTATCTGGTCAAATTTCTGTTTTACTTCATTGTGCTTCATTCCCAGGATGGTACCGTTAAGGTAAATATTTTCCCTTCCGGTCAACTCCGGGTGAAAACCGGTGCCGACTTCAAGCAGGCTGGATACCCTGCCGTATATTTTGGCTGTACCTTTGGTCGGAGGGGTTATCCTGGATAATATCTTCAACAGGGTGGATTTACCGGCACCGTTGCTGCCTATAATGCCCAGAACTTCGCCCTGTTTGACTTTAAAGGAGATATCTTTTAACGCCCAGATAATATCATCGTTCGATTTACCATCCTCCTGCATGTCCTGGTTGTCGAACTTATACAATGAGCGGTATTTACGATAATTTTTAAGAGGACTTTTGACAAAAGCGGTCAAGGAAGTAAGCAGGCTGTCAGACCGCTCTTCTTCCAGTCCTATCCGGTATATCTTTGACAAATTACGAGCATCGATGGCTATATCAGGATTTTTCATTTCCTTTAAGATCCATTCACATTAAGATTCAGATGACATCCACGAAAGTGCGTTCCATCTTCTGGAAGTACATCATACCAACAAAAACCAGAATCGCGGTGGTGAGCATGCCGGGCAGGATGAATTCCCAGTGGAAAGGCAGGCCCAGTAAACAGGACCTGTAGCCTTCGATAACACCCACCAGGGGATTGAAGGAGTATAAAAGGCGGTATTTTTCAGGAATCGATGCTGCCGAATAGACAATCGGGGCCGTATACATCAACATCCTGATTACAAAAGGCAGGGCATGTTTTACGTCACGAAAACGGATGGCAAGGGCCGACAGGCTCATGCCTGTTCCGGCTGAAACCGCTATCATGTAAACTATCAGCACCGGGAAAAAGAGAAGGTTAAGTGTAAGTGGAACCTTGTAGTAAACCATTACCCCCAGGACAAGGACAATGGAAATACAGAAATCTACAAGCTTGGATAAAACCGGGGTCACCGGGAAAATCAACCTGGGGAAATATATCTTTCCCAGGATGCTTTGGTTCTGGACAAGACTCATGCTGGAAAGGCTCATGGCCTGTGACATGTAAGTCCAGGGAATAATGGCCACAGTGGCGAACAACACGTAAGGTATGCCTTCGGTTGGAATGCGGGCCACTTTCCCAAACACTATGGTAAAAATTATTATCTGGATGGTCGGCAAGAGAACCGCCCAGGCCATGCCCAGGATTGTCTGGGCATAGAGCACCTTGATATCCCGCCAGACAAGAAAATAAAAAAGATCCCGGTATTCCTTCAATTCCTTGAAATCCGGAAAACTCCAGCCTGATCTGGGTTTGATCACCACACTTGGTGTCTTGCTGTCACTGTTTAGCGACTGCATTGCGTTCGGAATAAAAAAGGTCATTTTGATAACTTATCCATTTTATTGATTTAATGCCAAGCTAAGCTGCCTGTGAAGATACGCAGAGACCAGCTTGCGGCCGGCACCGTTTAAATGCACCCCATCTCCAGCCAGGTGTCTGGCAGGTTTTATTCGAGAGCCAAGATCCACAACCTTGACTTTTTGCCTTTCACCCAACTGCCTGATCAAAACCGCCACCCCGGCAACTTTTTCAGGGGCATCCTCAACCATCGCCTCGCTGGGATTAAGCGGAGGTGGTGTAACCAGCACTGGTTTTATTTGGCGATAGTTTGTTTTCACAAACTTGATCATATCCTCTATGTTGGAGACAGAATCTTCCGCTGTGACATTGCCGTATTCTTTTTTGAAATCATTGGTGCCCAGCATTATTACAACGCAATCCACTTCTGAATATTTCCGGATCATTTTTTTAAAATACTCTTTACCGTTAAGTTGTCCGCTGTCCAAACCGGTCGTCCGTCCGTCTGTGCTTTGGTTGATTATTTCCAGGCAACTGCCGGCTCTTTTTTGAAGCAATGATGGCCAATCCGGTTGTCGGCCGGGAAAGTCACGCGCGCTGTTAGAATCTCCATACACAAGTATTTTCCTGGTTCGGCGATTTTCCGGACGGAAAAAAGTTATTATTCGATCCAAATATCCTGTCCGGTTTCCTGTTAAAGTAATCATTTAAAAAAAAGTTCGTCCTGCTCAGCCCGCAGTCTGTCAGAAATTCTTCCTTCAGGAAAGCTAACGTCGTCGTATGTAATGACCTGGTCTTTGGGGATATCTCTCAACAACCTGCATCCTTCAGCAAGACCTATGGGCAACAACTTTTCTTCAATTACCGTACTGCTGTTTTCACATAAACCGTAAGTCATGTAGTGTCCCAGACCATCCAGTACCTGCCCGGCCTTCAAATCAATTTTGGCCGTCGCTACCACATCGACAAAAGGCCTTCCCACAGGAGCAATGGCAGGATCATTGAACAGGACCGCCCTGGCAACAGTATTGGGCACCTCGAAATGACAGAGATGATATGGAGTATAAAAGCAATAAAGCGGTCCTTCACCGAGCTTGTAAAGGTTAAGGTAATGCTTCTGAACAGGATCGTCGTGAGTAGCCAGGACAAAAACTCCGGGCCCGGGTTCTGCTCCCACAACATAATCCACAATACCAGGGCCTTCCAGGAGTTCTTCCAGAGGGTAGAGCCCGGAAACACTTGTTATATGGGTACCGGAATCAACAGTTGGACCGAACATCCCCCGGCGGGCAACTCGCATGCCGGTGGCATTGGCTACTATGGTCTGCTCGAAGGAAATCTTGGTACCGTCCGCAAAAGAGGTGACCATGTGCGGCTGCTGTCCCCACTTTCTGGCAAAGCCCTCCTGGGTAGTGGGATTACGGTAAGGATCGTGCAACCCCTTGATATTTCCACACAGCACCGGACGAGCTCCGATGGATTTAACAAACCGGTAAAGGTTCATGATAACTCCCGGCTGATCTCCATCGGCGTTTGTAACAACCACTCCGGCTTTGTCGGCATAAGTCTTCAGAAGCGGCCCCACAGTTCCATCAAGCTCGGCATTCATCAAAATGACGTGTTTTTTGTGCTCAATGGCTTCCAGGGCAACCCGGGCACCGAATTCTACGGCTCCGGTCACCTCTATGACCGCATCGACACCTTCGGCCCGGCAAACGGCCATGGCGTTTTCAGTAATTGCCGGGGTACCTGAAGCAATTGCCTCGGATAACTGTTCTTCATCTTCAACCTGGATATGATCATTAATACCGGCTTTTTCGTATGCCCTGGCAGCTTTCTCTATATTGCGATTGGCAATCACCACAAGCTGCATTCCCCTGGTATAGCGCGAAATCTGCAGAGCGATCCCGCTTCCCATGAAACCCGCACCGATCATAGCCACTTTTATGGGTTTGTTTTCCGCTTCACGTTTCTCAAGTGCCGTATCGATAATTATCATGATAAATCCTTAACTAAATTTGTTTGAAATCCGGCCAACTGGCATCTTTTTCAGAAATTACTGCAACTTCAACCGGCCACTTGATACCAAAGGCGGGATCGTTCCAGCGCAAACCTGCTTCGGACTCAGGCATATAGTATTGGGACACGTGGTAGATAACTTCCGTATCGTCATGCAGGGTAATAAATCCATGGGCGAAGTCTTCCGGCACATAGAGCATCTTGTAATTATCGGCCGTTAACTCCACTCCTATCCACTTTTTAAACGTGGGAGAGTAGGGTCGCAGATCAATAATTACGTCATAAATCGCCCCCCTTACGCATCTAACCAGCTTTGTCTCCTGGAAAGGCGGACGCTGGTAGTGCATGCCCCGCAGGGTTCCTTTTTTTAAATTGTAGGAAATGTTTGACTGCAGGATCCAGGGCCGCAGGCCATGGTCGGAAAATTCCTTGTGGCACCAGCCCCTGGCAAAAAAGCCACGTTCGTCTTCGAATTTATCCAGACCGATCAGGTAAGCCCCTTCGAGTTCTGTGCTGGTAAATTTCATGTCTATCCTTATAGCATCTTGGAATTTTTGGAGATTGAAGATCTATGACCATTCGAGGTTTTCGGTAATTGCCTGGCTTTCTATTAAACTGGTAAGTTTTTTAAGACGGATAAGTTCAGAATTGCGAAAATCAGGATCTTTGAAACCTATGGCCTCCAAGCCGTCCCAGAGGTCCTTGATTGTCGTTTCCAGGTCATACAGGGGTTGATATTCCGGAGCAAGCCGGCTGTATTTTTTAAAACTTACCTGGTAGGATCGTTTATCCGGCTGGGCGTTTTCGTTTATGGTCACTTGCGTACCGGGAATCACTTCGGCAACGGCCTCGGCCAAATCCTTTACCTGGTAGTTCCATTGATCAGACCCGACATTTACAGCCACAAACGGACCGCCGTTGTCTTTTTTCCTGGTTATGGCCCAGTGAATTGCCCTGGCCATATCATTGACGTTTATAAGCGGTCTCCAGGGGGTACCGTCGCTGAGAACTTCAATTTTACCGGTAGCCATGGCGGAAGCAACAAAGTCATTGAGTACCAGGTCCAGTCTGAGCCTTTCGCTCATTCCGCAGGCGGTGGCAAAACGCAGACTGGTGACCGTGAAACCATCGTCGGCCAAGTCCTTGATACCTTCCTCGGTGGCCACCTTTGACCTGGCATAGGCTGTCAGCGGGTTCAAAGGAGAATTCTCGTCACGCGGCTTGTCATCGGCGGCTCCGTACATGCTGCACGAAGAAGCAAAGACATAATTCTTGACACCCTTTTCCCGAGCCATGCGGGCAATACTGACGCTTGAACGATGGTTTATTTCATCGGTCACGCGTTCGAACCTGTTTCCCATGGGATCATTTGAAACAGCGGCCAGGTGAACCACTGCGTCAATTCCTTCCAGCAGGTCAGGAGCCATACAACGAACGTCTCCGAAGTACTGCAGGTCTACCTTGGTCTCCGGCATAACCTGTCCACCTGTCAGGCAGGAAGAAAAGAAACCCATATCGTATCCAATGATTTCGATCCCATTTTCCTGCTCTTTCAAATAGCGGACTGTTCTGGGACCTACGTAGCCCATATTTCCGGTTATCAAAACCCTCATCATCGTTTTCCCTTCTCACCACTGTTTCCAGGGTGCATTTCCGTTTTTCCACATCTTGTCAAGGGTCATTTTATCACGTAAGGTATCCATTGGATGCCAGAAGCCATGGTGACGGTATGCCGCAAGCTGGTTTTCCTGGGCCAGTCTCTCCATGGGTTCACGTTCCCACACCGTGGAATCATCTTTTATGTACTTGAAAACTTCAGGCTCAAGCACGAAAAATCCACCGTTTATCCAGGCTCCATCGCCCTGGGGTTTTTCTTTGAATGAATCAACCTTTGTTTGTCCGCTTCCCAGGTTGAAAGCCCCGAATCGTCCCGGTGGTTTTACTGCTGTCAGGGTGGCAAAAGTATTCTGATTTTTGTGAAACTTTATCAAAGCACTTATATCAAGATCTGATACCCCGTCACCGTATGTCATGCAGAAAGTCTCGTTGCCTATATATTTTTCGATTCTCTTGATCCTGCCCCCGGTCATGGAAGCCAAGCCGGTGTGCACCAGGGTTACTTTCCATGGTTCGGTACCATTACGGTGCAATTCCATATTGTTGGCTTTAAAATCGAAGGTTACGTCTGATTTGAACAGGGTGTAGTTGGCGAAATACTGTTTGATTATATGCCCTTTATAGCCAAGACAAATAACAAAATCGTTGATACCATGGGCCGAATAGATCTTCATTATGTGCCAGAGAATCGGCCTGTCGCCGATTTCTACCATCGGTTTGGGCTTGATACCGGTTTCCTCCGATAAGCGGGTGCCGAATCCTCCGGCCAGAATTACTGCTTTCACTTTCAGGTCTCCCCGTTTGAGGTGCGTGAAAATTAGTTCTCAATCTGTTGCTATGCTGCTATTCAGGATTTTTCACATTTACGGGTTTGGTATCCAGGGGCAGCGTTTTGCTGCCCCTGGTTTGGTTTGAGTTAATTAATGCCTAGTAACGTTTTGAACGAACTGCACCAAGCAACATTCCCAACACCGCCATGACCAGTATTA
>JALVQM010000129.1 GCA_027025615.1 Desulfobacteraceae bacterium
GGATTGTGAACGGAATGCCACCAGGAGACTTTTAGAAAAATTCCGCAGGGATCATCCCCACTTGAAGGTTATTGTCAATGAGGATGCCCTGGGGTCCAATGCGCCTCATATTGAGGATCTTGAACAGCATAATTGTCATTATATCCTTGGAGTCAAAGAAGGTGACCATAAATTTCTTTTTGAGTACGTTGATAAGGCAGTCAAAGAGGGCAATGCTGTTGAGCTGGTCATGGCTGATGAGAAAAAGGAGCACATCAACCACTATTTTCATATTGTTTATGATGTCCCGCTCAACAAGTCAAATCAGGATCGCCGGGTAACCTTTGTCGAGTACTGGGAAGAAAATACCAAAACAGGAAACATTCAGCGTTTCAGTTGGATTACCGACCTGGATATAACCGAGGACAATGTGTATTTTTTCATGCGTGGCGCCCGTGCCCGCTGGAAAATAGAAAATGAGACCTTTAACACCCTGAAAAATCAGGGATATAATTTTGGTCACAACTACGGCTTGGGCAAGAAGCATTTGACCGAAGTATTTGTTCATCTGGTCATGCTGGCGTTTCTGATCGATCAGATTCAGCAACTATGCTGTCCTTTGTTCAATGCCGCCTGGAAGAAATGGAAAAGCAAACGATCCCTGTGGGAGAAGGTACGCTTTCGTTTCCATGGTTTTATTATCGAGACCATGGAGGATCTTTATCGATCTCTCCTGGAACATAAGCAGGTTCCTTTGCCGTTATAAAACGGTAATCGGATATGTCAAAGATCACTCCCCGGTTTTAAAATATGAAGCCGGGACGACGGGATAACTCCGTCCAAAAAATGGTAATTGTGCCAAGATTTGGCAGTCTTCGTGGCCGTGCTGCCGTCAAGAGGTAAGTTTTCAGCCCCGGAAACATCTTGGCTACCCAATTTTATACTTTCAGACGGCTAAACTGTGACGTCCGGGAGTACCTGATATTCCCATTCGCAAGGTTAACTGGAACTTTAATTGTAACAAAAAAGGAAAATCCCAACAAGTTCGCTAACACCATAACGTTTCAAGTTATCTCCGGATGTTTTTTCCTTTTGTTACAAATAGTTGACTGGTTCATTTTTTAACAGGAGAAAGAGCCAGCCAGGTAGGTTGGGTTGAGGAACGAAACCCGACAAATGACTGTTTGCGGCCTTTTTTACATCACCAACAGTGTGACAAGGTAACGATTAGGAAGCAAGAAGCGGTACAATGCGCCCCGGCATGAACACCGAACCAGGCGCGTAAGGATAGGCGGGGATTTTTTTATATCCGCGCGTCAGCGCCACTTGTCTTTGGACTATCGTTGTTTTTTAATAATGATACCGGCAGGCAAGTATCCTGATTTTATCGTCAAGAACCTCATACACAAGCCGGTGTTCCTGGTCAATGCGACGTGACCAGCAACCGGCAAGATCATGCTTCAATGCCTCCGGTTTGCCGGTGCCGGCGAATGGGGTACGTTGCACTTCCTTGATGAGCTTCTGGATACGAAGTGCTTTCTTACGATCATTTTTACCCACCATGACAAATCATCAAAAGCGAGCGGGTCAAATATCAAGCTTTTCGCAGGTTTCTTCAAGGTCAATACCTTCCGTTCGCTGTCTGGCCTTCAAGAGCCGCTCCCGCATAGCCTCGCTTTTTAAAAGATAGGCGGTTTCTTTCTCGGATTGCAGCTCGTGCCATAAGTCAATGGGCACGATTACACCGGTTATAACGGCATTCTCATCTGAAATATATTGTACTTGTGCCATAACCCGACTCCTGCTGGTTATCTGATATCCGCCATCAGGGATTTCAGTTTGTGTTTTTGGCCTCAATGGCGCTGACAACATGCAGCAAACTTTTTTCGTCTTCTTCTGACATGTTGTCAAGATGCATGATTTTTTCGGTAAGCCTGTTTGTTGATTTATGCAACGGCCGTTTTGGCGCATCATCAAAAAGCAGAT
>JALVQM010000130.1 GCA_027025615.1 Desulfobacteraceae bacterium
TAATGAGTATGACAACCTGCGTCGCAAATTGAAGGCCGGTCAACTGACCAGTGAAGAGTTTGAGCGCCTTGCAGATGAACTTTACCAGCGTTACCTGGATATGTGGCAACACCTTGATGGAAGTTATAAATTACCGAAGAAATGATTGAACCATACAGGATGGCATATTAATCAGGCCTTTAAAGCCAACTCCCAGTAAACTACGTCAGGCAGAGGATTTTTGTAGTAAGGATTACACTTTCTGAATCCCAGAGACTTGTATAAACAAATGGCCCTTTCCAGTCGTTCCAGGGTGTCAAGGCGCATCAGACGATAGCCGAGTTTGGCTCCCTCACTGATAATACTGGTCGCCAATTGTCTGCCGAGTCCCCGGCCGCGATACTGACTTCTGACGTAAAGCCGCTTCATTTCGCAAATTCCGGATTCCAATTTCCGCATGGCCACGCATCCGGCTTCTCTATCCCCGTTCATGGCCAAAAGCAATGCCCCATCAGGAAAGGCATAACAACCTGGAAGTCCTGCAAGTTCCTCTTCAAAAGCCTGAAAGCAAAGGTCAACCTTTAAAAAGCTTTCATATTCCCTGAACAGGCTCCGGACTTTTTCAATCTGTTCAGCTGTCTCTGCTCTAACTATATCCATTCGTTTTGACTATTTAATTATCAAACGTAAAATCAACATTGTAAAATAATATATATTTTCAAATCATTTCTCTTTTACATACTCCCGATTATGCAAATACCGGAAGCATTAAATTTTCAGAGCAACTATACGCAGGCCGACTCCCGGACCAGTCAATTCAGCATCCAGGCTGAAACGCCGGGCACACCTGGCACTCCAGGCATCAAGGTGCCATGCACCTCCCCTAAGTACTTTTTCCCGGCCTCCTTCCAAAATAACCGGATTGTCCAAACCATGATGTTCATAAGCGTCGGATCTGTAGTCGTCAAGACACCATTCCCAAACGTTACCACTCATATCATAAAGGCCCAATGCATTAGGCTGCTTGCCGCCTACCGGTTGGGTACACCCCTGGCTGTTATCCGCTATCCAGGCCAATTGCTCAACAGGTCCGTCACCCGCCCAGAGCTGGCTCCGTCCTCCGCTGCGAGCGGCGTATTCCCACTGGGCTTCTGTCGGAAGATCGAACCGAAAACCACTGTCGCTTATGCTGGTAAGTTTTTCAACGAATTGTCTGGCTGCATCCCAGGTAACCTGCTCTACCGGCAGGTCCTGTCCCTTGAAACTGGACGGATTTGCAGCGATAATTTGCAGCCATTGTTTCTGGACAACCGGATAAACCGCCATGTAAAACCCATCAAGCTTAACATCGTGAACTGGCTTTTCATCCGGCAGGCCCTCATTGTGGATATCCCCCATTTTAAAATGCCCGCCTGGAATATAAACGAATTTAATACCTGTGGCAGGTTCTTCAAAATCGCTCAACATGTCTCCAGACAAAAAAGTCTGCTGTTCATCATCGCTATCAACTTTATCTTTCAGATTCTCGCCGCAGAAAGGGCAAAGCTTCCAATCGGGCTCAACAGCCTTATTGCATTTGGGGCAAAGCTGTTCCTGCAGACCGGTTTCACAATAAGGGCAAAACTTCCACCCGTTTTCAACAGTTTCTCCACAGCCAGGGCATTTGAAAATTTTTTCAGGATCCATTTCCAACCTCCCGGCTTCTCAACTGTACCGGAGATACCGCTCAAGCACATCTCTCATGGAGCCCGGCACTTCGATACTGCGCCCGCTTTTATAATCGTAGCATACCTGGACGGAATGTCCCTGAGAAAAAACTATATCTGTGTTTTCATCTGCTCTCAAACGGTAACCGAGACCAAAGCTCTTGGTCCCAATGTCTTCCACCCACATGTCCAGGCATGGTTTGTCAGTCAACTTCACAGGACGCAAATAATCGCAGTGAATGCTTGCCAGAATAAAGTTGAAGTCCTCCAACGATGCCCCTTTGAAAACGTTGAAGAAAAAGTGTTTGCGCCCCTCTTCAAAATAAGTAATCATCACCGCATTGTTAACATGGCCCATGGCATCAAGATCTCTGAAACGTACATCTATAGAAGTCGAAAAAATATCGTTTCCAGCCATTATCGAACAATACCTCCTGTTTTCAGGTTTTTCCATTCCAACATTTATCTGCAAGACTTCTTGTCTTGGATGTTAAACAGTCTGTGAAGCGGTTTTAGTTCATTGTCTATATCAAAGAGCTAAGGACAGTCTCCTGATTCCGGAATGCGAATCATTTTTTTACCGGATTTGAAATACAGCCCGTCTTGTTCTTCCTCCAACATGGAAGCAATTTTCATCATAGCCCTGTCTGTAAACCTGATCCGGTCATCTCCGTCGCAAAGATACAGGATATCATTTTCTATAAAAAGCTTTTCAGGATCAAGAACGATACGCCTGCCGGTATTCAGGATAATCTCCGGTGGAACTGTAGTACGTACATCGAAAACATGCAGGGCGGTATCAGCATATCTGAAATATACTTTTTCTAGAACATCACCCTTGTCCTGAGACACAAAATAACCATTCTGATCTTTTCCTATGGAACGATTGAAGTAATCTATTATCTTTTTATGGGCAAAAGGGCCATACTGATTACACCAGCGCCCGTTTTCATCCATCCAAAAGACTGCATCTTCCTTGGGGATAACTATTTCCGGTTTTGTCTGGTTCATTTGCATCCATCCTACAACTTGAGTTAATTGCGCATACTCTGTCATCTGAAGACTTTTTCGACCCAAACTTGCATCAGAACCATCAAGGTTCGAGTCGGCACACATTAACATCACATCTTTGAGCAAGCTGGTTTGAAGCAGCATGATGATCTTTTCCAAGGTGAAAATTAAGCCATGATGAGCTGCGGTCAAGCTCCCACAACCTGGGGGGCACACATCCTCCGGTCTTAAGGCCTTTGCCCTCGATTGCAAGAATCCGGCGATAAGCCCTGAACCATACGCAGTGCCTGTCAGGAAAAACTTCGCAAAATCCCGCCCGGCTGCCTCCGCATGGACCGTTACGGGTGTGTTTAGGACATCCGGCTTCAGGGCATAGAAAGCCGACGTACTCTATGGCACAATCACCACACTGGCGACAACCGAGCAATAGTCGCTTGGTACCATGCTCGAGCAGGTAGATAAGTCTGCGACCCTTTTCACTTGAATTCATAATTTTTGCAAATTGCCTGGACGGGGTAGCCATTACAGAGTTGCGACTAAAAAAAACATCATGGACCGTTTTGAGCAAAATATAATGCAAGCGTTCCAGAAATGGAGCTTTCCCGGTCCCGGCACCGAAATAGGGCCTTTGTTCACCAGCCGGTAAATCAAGATCGAAAGCTTTAAACCCTTTCTCTGGTCCATAGCGGAATTGAGGCAGAAAATCCTGCCACTGGTCTTGGATTTGTTCGAACCTGTCCAGGATTCTGCCTGCCGTGTCAAAATCCCTGTTGATTCCACCAAGGTGAATCCCCCTGTACCCAAGCCCCTTCAAAACGGCCGCCAATCTTGCAGCATTTTCAACAGACCAGCGGCGGCCGGCATTTTTCTCAGCCCACCTTTTTTCAACCTCTGCAAGCAGCGAATCGGTAACAAACGCGCCGGGAACTTTACCCGAGTTCATTATCCTGGCTGCCATGGGAGTCAGCAGATAAACCGAACCCAGCACAGGCACCTCAACATTAATGTACCGTAACAGATACATTAATTCCTTGAATTTATCCGCATCATAACCCAGTTGAGTTATCACAAAGTTTGCCCCGGCTCCCAGCTTCCGGCACAACTTGCTGTACTGGGCAAAGGATTCGGCTTCTGTCCACTTGAAGGGAGATACTGCACAGCCAGCGAAAAATCCGTCAGGGTCACCGGCTTCTTCCATCCTCTCGTTGAGCAATCCAAGCAAAATCTGCAGTTGGACCGAATCCAGATCAAAAACCGGTGCCCCCTGCCCCCCAAAGCCTTTGCCGGCAAAATCTCCGGTAAGTGCGAGAATATTCTTCATTCCCATCATGGCCAGCTGCAAGGCCCTGCTTTCGATACCAACGCGGTTGGTGTCCCGGCATGTGAAATGAACGATAACGTCCATGCCGGTAGTGAAAATACGGTGCCCTATTACATCCGGGCTCAAGGAAGGGTTTCCTCCGGGGTTATCTGTTATGCTTACTGCTGAAACCCTGCCGTCAGAAAAGGCGTCAGCGGCAATATCCATAACTGTGTCAACCGACCGCCCCGTAGAATCTCCTCCAGGAACAAGTTCCAGAGTAATCGTAAATTTTTCCGGATCTAAAATATCATCCTTGAAAATACGTAACATCTGAAGTTGGCCCCTTATTTCTTGGTTTGAGGTTGCTCCGGTCTAATTTTCCATTTGAGCTTGTTTTAGCCTATTAAAGGTATTACATCAATTGGCCGTGTACAAGGATGATGATTTGCACAACAACCTTCCAGGAGAAAAACCTATGTCCAGGTTAAGTACCTACATGGCCCAAAACAAGTCTCGTTTTATTGATGAACTGATGGATTTCATCAGTATTCCCAGTGTATCGGCCCTGCCTGAACACGGTCACGACGTGGAACGGGCGGCCTTGTGGGTGAAAAGCAAGCTGGAAAAAATTGGTATGGAAAACTGCCAATTGCTGGAAACCGGGGGCCATCCGGCAGTCTACGCCGACTGGTGTCATGCCAGGCATAAACCTACAATAATGATTTACGGCCATTTCGATGTTCAACCGGCCGATCCACTGGAGCTATGGCGTCAGCCTCCTTTCTCACCGATAATCGAGGACAACCGAATAATAGGCCGGGGAGCATCTGATGATAAAGGTAACATGCTGATTCCAATCATAGCCCTGGAGGCCCTGCTTGCCACCTGTGACAGCCTGCCGGTTAATGTTAAATGTCTCTTTGAAGGACAGGAAGAAATCGGCAGTCCTCAAATGCCTGAACTTATCGCCAACCATCGCGATCTATTTGCCTGCCAGATGGTTTTTAATGCCGATTCAGTTCAATGGAGCCCCGACCAGCCTGCCTTGATTTTGGGCCTGCGGGGCTTGGTGGGCATACAAATCGATCTGTATTCAGCTTCCCAGGACGTGCATTCAGGAACTTTCGGCGGTACATTTCTAAACCCTATCCATGCCCTGGCAAATCTTGTTGACAGTCTCCACAATCCAGATGGTTCAGTGGCGGTTGCCGGTTTTTACGACGATGTCAAGCCAATTTCAGAAACCGAATTGGAGCTTTTCAAGAAAGTACCTTTTGACGAAACCGCCTTAATGAACAAACTTGGCGTGGAAAAACTCTGGGGTGAAACAGGATATCCCCCTTTGCACAGAGCCTGGTACAGGCCCTGTCTCGACATTAACGGTATCTGGGGCGGATTTCAGGGCAACGATCTGAAAACCATCATTCCTGCCAGCGCCCATGCCAAACTCAGCTGTCGCCTGGTACCTGACCAGCATCCCCGGCGGATACTGGATCTGCTTAAGGCCCACCTGGAAAAAAAATGCCCTGACCAGGTAAGAATCAAGCTCAGCCAATTCGAAAGTACGGCACTGCCCTACAGGATATCCCATGATCATCCCGGCAACCTGATAGCAGCCAGAGTTCTTTCTGAAATATACAACCGGACTCCGTTGCACATCAGAATGGGATTCAGTGTGCCAATTTGCGGCTGGTTTCTGAAATACCTTAAAGCCCATACCATAGGCTTCGGATTTGGTCTCGACGATGAATGCATCCATGCTCCTAATGAATTTTTCAGGCTATCAAGCTTTGAAAAAGGACAACAGGCCTGGTGCAGGTTATTGCAAGAGCTTGGCGGTGTGGCCCCTGAGTCTTGACAAAGACAATGCCTCTATCTATGAAAGATTGATTTGATAATATCCAAGGACAGCCAACAGGAGAACAATAACGATGTTGAAAGTCGGTTTTATTGGATGGCGCGGAATGGTCGGTTCGGTACTCATGGAACGCATGCAGGCTGAAGACGACTTCCATGGTTTTGAATCCTTTTTCTTCTCCACCAGCCAGGCCGGAAAGCCGGCTCCCCAGCTCGGCCTGCATGAACCCTTGGTTCAGGATGCCACCAATATAAATCTACTGGCCCAAATGGATATCATAGTATCCTGCCAGGGGGGTACTTATACCCAAGCCTACTTTGGCCGCTTGCGCAAGGCCGGTTGGAAGGGCTACTGGATAGACGCTGCCTCAACCTTGCGAATGGAACCTGACAGTGTAATAGTTCTGGATCCGGTCAACAGGCAAGTCATCGAAAAAGCCCTGGCAAAAGGTATCAAAGAGTATATTGGTGGCAATTGCACCGTTTCCCTGATGCTGATGGCCCTTGGCGGTTTGTTTGCCAACGACCTGATAGAGTGGATGACCTCCATGACCTACCAGGCTGCTTCCGGTGCAGGGGCTCAAAATATGCGCGAGCTTGTAGCTCAAATGGCGGCTATCGGCAACGGCTGCGCGGAGCTGCTCAGTCAACCGTCTACAGCCATAGCCGAACTTGACCGTCGCGTAAGTCAAATAGTGACAAGCAGGCAATTTCCAATTGACCGTTTCGGTGCTCCCCTGGCGGCCAGCCTGATTCCCTGGATCGACAGACCCATGGATACCGGTCAGACCCGCGAGGAATGGAAAGGCTATGTAGAAACCAACAAGATTCTCGACAGGACCGACAACCCTATCCCCATCGACGGCCTGTGTGTCCGCATCGGGGCCATGCGTTGTCACAGCCAAGCCTTCACCATCAAGTTGAAAAAAGATGTGGCAACAAAAGAAATTGAACAGCTGCTGGCAAGTCACAATCGATGGGTACAGGTTTTGCCTGACGAAAAAGAAATCACTCTAGCCAAGTTGAGCCCGGCAGCTGTATCAGGTACCCTTGAGGTCCCCATAGGTCGAATTCGCAAGCTCAATATGGGGCCTTGCTACCTGACCGCATTTTCCGTGGGAGACCAATTGTTGTGGGGAGCTGCTGAACCTCTACGCAGGGTATTAAGAATAATCCGCGATTACCTGGAAGGATAAATTCACCCCCGAAACCCTAATGCCAGGTTACGGGCCTTCGCCGTATAGGCATTGTCATACAACGGGCACCGCCTCCCCCCCGGGGAAGCTCTGATCCTTCCAGAGTTATTACGCATTTGCGGGGCAGTGCCTGGATACCCTCTGCAGCTCGCCGGGCCCCTACAACTTCAAATCCATGGCGGGACAATTCTTCAATAGTAAAAACGTTGCGCTCGTATCCTATTATCCGGCCGGGTGCCAAAGCGAAAAAGTTGGCACCGCTGTGCCATTGTTCTCTTTCCTGGATCCAGGTATCCGTCCGTCCTCCACAATAGACAGGATCAAGCTCCAATCCCAAACTTGACAGCGCGTTCAACAAATTATCTTCTTCTTCGATAGCGGCTACTTCCCCGCCTTCAAGAGTAATATGGATTGTACGATATTTGTTCGGTTTTATAATCAATGGAGCATAAACCAGGCAACAATCCGTATCAAGCATGGTAAAAACCATGTCCAGATGAATAAAGGATTCCGGGCGGGAAGGCAATTGCTGAACTAGCAAATGCCTCTTATCAGGACCTTTGCGTTTCATACTTTCGATTATGAAATCAATTCCCTGGGAAGATGTTCTACTGCTGTAACCTATAAGCAGGATGTCCCGCCGGGCAACAATTATATCTCCACCTTCAATGGTGGTTGCCGGATCAAAAAAAACGTGCCCGCAAGGATCGACGGTTCTGGTTTTAAACCGGGGATGATAATCGAAAATCGCCTCCATTATCACAGACTCCCGCCGCCTTACCGCTTTTGCCATGGGTGAAATGAGAACTTCATCGTGGATGGCCACAGCCGCATCCCGGGTAAAGAAAAAATTGTGCAACGGATGAAGGGCAAAACGCTCCTTGCTCAGATAACGGGTCAAGTTGTCACGAACAAGTATAACCCCCTCAATCAACTGCCTGGCCAGTTTATCCGCTTCAAGTGATACCAGGCTATCCTTCAAGTTAAGAGCTTTCTCCATTTCGCAAATTCTAGTTAAAAGTTTTTCTTTAACGCCGGGTTTTCGCAAAATATCTTCCAGCAAATCCTGAATATAAAAAGTTTGACAGCATGATTTAAGTACACTTTCAAGCTGCTGGTACTCTTTACAAGCAACAGGCAGATTGAGGATATCGCTGTATAAAGCCCTTTCAGCACTTTCTGGGGTCATATTTTCTATCTCAGGGCCCGGTCGGTGCAAAATAACTGCTTCCAACTCACCTATGTCAGAATCAACCAGGACAGCGAGTTGCTCTGTTGTGCTTTTCATTTGTACTCCTGCTAATTTTGATGGATCAGCGAAAATTCGCTATCTGCTTTTGGCTGCACCCGCCGTTATCAGGACGATGCCCATCCCGGTACAGAATGCAACAATCACCTTGGACGCAATAAAATTTTCATGACACCCGGCCGGGCGGCATGGGCAAACGCTTGTCTGAATTCAGTCAGTGAATATTCGGCTTCCACCATTCCGTCCAGTTTGATCCGATCGTCCGCCAACCAATTGACAGCTTCGACCAGGCTACCGCAACGCGATCCAATCAAGGTGATTTCGTTGACAACCATCGCAGCCAGATCCAGATTGATAGCTTGCTTATATGTACTTTTGACAACGATCTTCCCGCCGGCCCTTACCGCCCTGCGGGCCAGTTGAAAACCACCCGCCCTTCCGGTTGCTTCGATCACCAGATCCCACCACCCAAAGGGCTTGAATTTGTTTTCAGAACACCAGTCTATACCGCAACGTTCAAGAAGCTCGTGTTGTTTGCCGTGGCGGGCGACAACCATCGGCCTGCGCCCCTGGGCCTTCAGGCAGCGGGCTATCAGCTGCCCCAAACGACCGGCCCCTATGATCAGTATGCGGGCATAAGCCGACAGGGACAGCTGATGCCCGATACGTAATGCCGCCGCAACAGGTTCGGCCAGCACTGCCTGAGTTTCAGAGACCGACCTGGGAACAGGCACCAGATTTTCCAAGGGCAAAATCAAGTATTGCGCAAAAGCTCCGTTCAGTCCCCTTATGCCGAGTACCTGCCTGTGCAAACAATAACGTCTCCGGCCCTGCAAGCATTGATGGCAGTGGCCACAGGCAATGTTTATTTCAGCCACCACCCTGCGTCCTTCAAGCTCCGGCCGATCGGGCGCTCTGGCTACTCTTCCAACGAACTCATGACCAGGCACACCGGTAAAATCAGTGTATCCTTTCAGCAGTTCAAGATCAGTTCCACAGATACCAGCCAACTCAACACGCACCAACGCCTGTCCTGGACCTGTTTCCGGCCTTGGAAAATCAGTTCGCAAATGGAGTTTTTGGTTTTGAAGCCATAAAGCCAGCATACCAGCACCGGTGTTATCAGAAGAACACCGGTGCTGGCAACAATATCTGAAGGCAAGGCCTTGAATGCATAAAGCCTTTAATCAAAAAACTATAAATTAGGGCGCCTGCGACCTGAGAGATAGAGTAATTCGAAATGCTTCCAAGGTCGCTGTGGAATCATTGAACCGGCCGCGGGCCTTAAGCCGCACAACTTTCAAACCACTTTCCAGGGCGTTTTGCAAACTGTCGACGAAGGCGGCAAAATCAAAATAAAGTTCGTGGATGCCGTCGACGTTAGTTATATAAACCCCGTCAGTATCGTCGTCGGCGACGATTTGAACCGGTCCGACAATATCTTTCAAATCAGTAACGACTCCAGCCCTGCATAAATGATGGAAACGACCTGCCTCACTCAGGTCTAATACCAATCCCTGGTCTGAAATTTCCTCGAATGAGAACTCGCTTTCAGGGAGCCATTCCACATGGATTATTCCTGCCACCTGGGCCACGTCAATTACTGTTAAAGCCGTGAAATCGGCGCTTTGGGCTGAATGTCCAAAAGGTGCCACAAATCCCCTGGCCTTGACGGGATCGGAAACAGCAATGAATTGCAGATCCAAACCATTCAAATCAATAGTGTAATTTTCAGGGTCAGCATCATATTCAGCGCCAGTACCGCTGAAATCAAAGCGCTGAACCGGCAAACCGCCAAACCCTGTAAGACCCACAACCAGAGGATCGTCAACGGCTTCAACATGTCCTTTAGCTGTCGTAAGCATAAGACGGGCATACCCTTCGGTAGCATCCAGGCTTTTCGAATCAAGATCCATCAAACCTAAAGCCAATACTTTTTGACCTACAGAAATTGAATCAATGGTTTCGTCACTGTCTGATAACTGTCGACTGACCCTTGTACCGGCACCAAGTTTGACGGTAATTGTATCAAAAAACACCGCTGTCAAATCATTACGCATCAACACGGCTCCCTGGACAGTCAACGTATCGGCACTACGGGCAACTACATGACCGGCTACTCCATCCAGACTGCCACCGGGAACACTCGACCCTGCCCAAACCTGGCGGGCCTGGAATTTGCGCTGAATAACGTCCAGGTCTCCGTATACAATCACGCCGGTAAGAGGATCGACTCCGGCCAGGGCTTCAAGTCCGGCCTGACCTTTCAAAACTGCACCGTCAATTTCATAACCGGTCGTATCATCAACGTGAACCTGCAAAGTGCCAAATTTAGCGTGTCCAGGCCCCATGGCAGTCCAGAATGGACGCAACAATACTGAAAAGAATCCATGCTGAGTATCAACCGAGCGTAAAGGACCCCGCAGCCGGTGCATTTTGTTGGTCTGGACATCTACGTCTGCAATCAAAACCGGCTCGACTGTGACGGTAACGTTGCCGCTTTGATCGAATTCAACTTGATTAGACGCTTTGAGATCAAAATCCAGAGTCAAATGAGAGGGCATACCAGGCTTGATGAGCAGGCCATTGCGGTCTACGAGGTGAACCGACATTTCAACCTGTTGAACCGGATTGCCGTCAGCATCCTGAACATGGGTTACGCTGACCGTTTCTCCGATGTCGTTTTCCACCCTTATGTCTGCATTGGAAAAATCAAGGACCGCGGTTGCCTTGGTATACCAGCCCGAAGGTATCGTGGCTGCAGTAACAAATTCTGTTAAGTCGGTGTACTGGGCAAAATCCACCCTTGTGGTCATGGGCAGCGTTTCAACCAGGGAGCCATCTGCCCGGGTCAGGTTCAACTGCACCACATCCACAGTATAAGTTACAAAGTCACCTTCAGCATCGGTCAGCGACACAATTACCTGGCCTTGCCTGTCACCATTAGCAACAGTACTACCTCCTCCACCACATCCTCCCAAAAAAATAAGAAAAATTATTAGGATACCGAACACCCCTTTCAGCATAACTCTTTTTCCGCCAGGACATTTTCCCATTTCCGATTTAAGTGACCAGCTCCTGCCTCGCAATCTTCTGGAATGCATATTTGCCTCCCTGGTGTTTGAGTTTCATTGTCTAAAATTCAATGCGTAAATTGAGAAAAAATATCGTCAATACCCGGGACAATTAGTATCCGCTCAAGCTGAGGGCACAGCTTGCCATGCAAGCTTTATCTTTTAAGACGTACAAAAGATGATTTTAGTTTACTTTTAGGCGATAATTGTTCAGCTTATTTAAAAAACAGGGAGTTGGAATTGCGGTGGGAGGCGATCTGCTTCCTGGGTTATTGGTTTGAAAAGCCTGTTAAAAAAGCGGTCAGCCAAAAGCCGACCGCTTGACAGGTTTGATTATCAATTACAAGATTCGCTGTTTTAGCGACACAAGTTGTAACTGTCCGGGTTATTTATCTTCTACAGCCTTGCAGCGACATATGCAAGGCACCTGTTGCATCCTGCAAACCGATTCGTGCTCGCCACGATCTATACACTGTTGTAAAAGCGAGTCACAATCCAGGTAGCAAGAACTGTTGGAATTTTTATGTCTGTCTTTCATGAGGCACCTCTCTTTCAGTCTATCATCAAATGCCGTATTAAAAACGTCCCTGCACGTTAGTGCGCTATATTTTAAATTAAGCACCGCAGTCGGCATTACAAGCTTTGCCCCAATAATTCCGCCCAAGTATCCGTATGTTTATATACAGTACCAACCTGTCAGGCCAGTCAAACCAACCGGAATATATCTTATTAATATTTTACAATTTTATTTTTTCTGGACAAATTTATGGATATGATAATCAGCGCACTTTGACAACAGCAGCAGAATGTGTTTAAAAGGCCCGGCAGATCGTACATGTACCAAAAACGTTTTCTTAAAAGCTACGACCAGATTTTTTCTGGTTCGTTGTATAATTCAATTAAATGTCAGCAGCTGGATGATATTTATTAACAGTTGAATTATAATTAGTTTTCCAGCATATCAAAGTACAAAAGTACAATGGTTTGGCTACAACCCGATCCTGGTCGGTTGAAAACCGCATTACGGCTAGATAAAGGAGATTAGCGTATTGTGATCCATTATATTGGCAATGTAATGGATGCCATCTGCTTTTGCAGCTGGTCTTTTAAGAAAAACGCCTCAATATAGAACTTGTATTAATATCTTTTGAATTTTACCTTCTTGCAAAGGCTCCAATTATAAAAGGAAGTTCTGATGATCAACGTCCATTTAACCGGAACCGGATGCTGTCTGCCCGAACACGTCCTGACCAACCACGACCTGGAATCTATTGTCGATACATCAGATGAATGGATAAGACGCCGTACAGGGATATGTGAACGGCGTATAGCACGTGATATCGAGAATGAAACCACTGCCAGGCTCGGTGCCCGGGCAGCCCTTAAAGCCCTGGCCATGGCGGGGGTGCAACCAAAAGAAATCGACACCATTGTTGTAGGTACAGTCACGGCAGATCGCCAGTTCCCTTCAGCCGCCTGTATGATCCAGAAAGAACTTCAAATAACCGATGCTGCTGCTTACGATGTTTCTGCCGGCTGCTCGGGTTTCATTTTTGCCCTTGAGACAGCGTCAAATGCAATTAGGGTCAATGGTGTCCGAAACGTTCTGGTGATTGGTGTTGAAAGGCTCTCTTCAATTCTAAACTGGCAGGATCGCAATACCTGCGTCCTTTTGGGTGACGGCGCCGGCGCAATTCTTTTGCAGGCCGAATCAGCACCTGGAGGAGTCTTGACTACCAATATACGCTCAGACGGAGGCAGATGGGACCTCCTCTATGCCGAATATGGACCAAGCTCCGAACCACCTATTGCCAACATGGCTCCTGCCAAGCCATTTTTCCTTAAAATGGAAGGTAATCGCCTTTTCAAACATGCCGTAAACTGCCTGAGCAAAATAGCTATAATGGCCCTGGAAAAAAGCGGTCTGACTTTGGACGATATTTCAATTGTTATTCCGCACCAAGCCAACATGCGAATCATTCGCGCCGTGGCCGATAAACTTCAGATAGATATGCAAAGATTCTATGTAAACCTTGAAAAATACGGTAACACATCCTCTGCTTCAATTCCAATTGCCCTCGATGAAGCCAATCGAAACGGCCTGATACAACCCGGTGACAATGTTTTACTAATAAGCTTCGGCGCCGGTTTGACTTGGGGTTCGGCTCTGATAAAATGGACTTGTCAACAGGATAAATGAGTCACTTGTAGCCAAGGAATATCTTATCGAATTCTTATGGGCATCACAGCCGGAATGTTACAGGAATATCAAGAACCCAGGTCGGCCAGGCTATACAATCAAAGTATGGATTGAAACCAAAAACTTATGTCTTGGATGATCTTTTTGAATCCATCTTCAATGCCTTTTTACAAAATCAGGCCCTTTCAATATTCTTTTATTCCGGATACCCGGAAGTCCACCCTGATAAAAGAGGCATCCCTAGACAAAACATTAAAGAAAGTGAGGGGGAAAATGAACACAAAACGGCAAGTCCCAAGTTTATTGGTTGTAATCGTTTTTGCTCTACTAGTTTCTCTTTGTCTGACATCCGTTTCATCAGCCAATTCCAAGCAATTACCTGTTGACAGGGTAGATATGTTTTTTAAACAACTTATGGCCGGAAAGGTCTCGGATGCCTACGACAACCTCTTCACAGGCTCAAGTATACCCAAAAACAAACCCCAGGCAGTGGCTTTCATAAAACAGCAAACATCTTCCGGACTTTCGTTTTATGGCAAACTGATCGATTGGGAACTTTTGAGGAAGGAACAGTTCGGCAAATCGCTTGTTCGCTTTGTATGCATTCTACGTTCTGAAATGGCTCCTACAATATGGGAGTTTTTCTTCTACAAACCCAAAGACACCTGGTTTCTTGTTCATGTTATATTCAATGACAAATTCAACTTGTTGAATGCCAAGAACCCGTGACAAGCAAGCCGTATTTATGGTTGACAGAGGCTCTTGCTTGAATTCAAAATGTTTAATATACAAATAAGCGTGACTCGCTGTCCCATTCTGACAGGTGCAGGTATAAAAGAATAGACCAGAAAGGATGCCGAGCCCTGAATCACTAATGCCAGCTTTTGGACACAATGGGAGGTACGATGGATTTTACATTATCACCGGAACAGGAAATTTTGAGAGAATCGGTCAGATCTTTTGCCGAAAATGAGATTAAACCTGTTGCGCAACAGTTGGACAAGAATGAAGAATTTTCCTATGAAACCATGGCAAAGATGGCAGAACTGGGACTGTTCGGTATAGTGGTCCCTGAAAAATACGGTGGCCAGGGTATGGACTACCTTTCTTACATAATAGCCGTGGAAGAAATAGCCCGAGTAGACGGATCCCATGCCGCCACTGTAGCTGCTGAAAACTCACTTGGCATAGGTCCTATTTACTATTTCGGAAACGAAGAGCAAAAACGTAAGTACCTTCCCAAGCTTTGCAGTGGAGAAGCCTTATGGGGCTTTGGTCTGACAGAACCAAATGCCGGTTCTGACGCTGCTAACGCCAAAACCACTGCGGTCCTGGATGGCGATCAGTGGGTTATCAATGGAAGTAAAATTTTCATAACCAATGCCTCCACGGACATCTCTGCCGGGGTTACCGTTCTGTGCCGCACCGGAACGCGTGATGACGGCAAGCCAGAGCTTTCCTGTATCATAGTAGAAGCCGGGACCCCGGGTTATACTGCTAAAGTAATGCACGAAAAAATGATGTGGCGGGCCTCCAATACAAGCCAACTATACTTTGAAGACTGCCGGGTGCCAAAAGAGAATTTACTCGGGACACGTGGCCATGGATTCCATCAAATGATGCAAACCCTTGACTCCGGACGGTTGTCAATAGGTGCCATGGGCCTTGGCGGTGCCCAGGGGTGCTTGGATCTTGCACTGAAATACAGCCGTGAAAGAGAGCAATTCGGCCGATCCATAGCCCGTTTCCAGGTTAACGCCTTCAAACTGGCCGACATGGCCCTGGAAATTGATGCAGCCCGCTTACTGCTCTATAGAGCATGCTGGTTGCGGGACAACAACAAGTCTTTCTCAAAAGAAGCCGCAATGGCCAAACTGTACTGCTCGGAAGTTATGTACCGCTGCGCCAATCATGCAGTACAACTCCACGGTGGCTATGGTTTGATGAAAGAGTACGACGTAGAGCGTTTTTACCGTGACCAGAAACTGCTTGATATCGGTGAAGGAACCTCAGAAATCCAGCGCATCGTCATTGCCCGCCATATCGGCGCTTTTGACAGAATTTAACAGCCCCAGTGACCAATATGAAAGG
This sequence comes from Desulfobacteraceae bacterium, assembly GCA_027025615.1. Lineage (GTDB taxonomy): Bacteria > Desulfobacterota > Desulfobacteria > Desulfobacterales > Desulfosarcinaceae > JALVQM01. Next base: position 15,667 of record JALVQM010000130.1, read on the forward strand.
AGTAATTCATGACGGATACCAATTCAAAACCCCATATCAATGTTGATTACTTTGAAGATCTGACCGGCGACATCAACAGTGCCGAACCTGCCCAGGTGGACGAAATAGGACAAAGAATCCGTAAAATACGCCAGTCAAAAGGATTGGATCTGGAAAAACTTTCATCGTTGACAGGCTTCGAAGTAGATATGTTGACGGCCATTGAGAATAACCAGATCCAGCCCCAGTTGGGAACAATAATTAAATTATCGAAGGCTCTGGATAGCGCGGTCGGACGTATTATTTCGGGCGAAGGAACCAGCCTATATGCTATTACGCGCAAGGGTGATCACAAGCCTGTTGCACGTTCAACATCACGTCAGGGCAGTAAAAGTCTCTATACATACATGACACTTGCCGGCGAAGTAAAGGGCCGCCACATGGAAGCCTTGCTGGTTCAGCTTGAAGAGGCCGAAGATGATGAACTGTCGGTACACGACGGTGAAGAATTCATTTACGTGCTGACAGGTGTCGTATCCTTTACCATCGGCAATGAAAGCTTTGATTTGGAACCAGGTGACAGCGCATACTACTTATCGACAACCCCGCATCTTCTGAAAGCTAAATCAGGGGCGGCAACAATCCTGGCGGTACTTTTCCAGGGTTAAAATTTCAAGGCAGACGGCTGACCTGCAAACCTGGCCATCTGATTATGCTGAAATGCACCACGGGGTACTTGTATGCACCTGCAAACTACTGATTTTTTTCCTTTTATTTCCTGGACCAGGAAATACCGGCGCCAGTTTTTTAAAGCTGATCTTGTGGCCGGGTTGACTGTCGCAGTAGTTGCCGTACCCCAATCAATGGCCTATGCCCTGATTGCAGGTCTGCCGGTTCAATACGGGTTGTACGCCTCAATTGTCCCGACTCTTGTAGGCTGTCTCTGGGGCAGTTCCGCCCAGTTGATTACCGGGCCGACCACGGCCGCGTCGCTTGTGGTCTTCAGTGCCTTAAGCCCTCTTGCTCCTCCAAACAGTATTCAATATATTCAACTAGCTTTTTTCTTGTCCTTTCTGGTAGGAATTATCAAAGTTATCATGGGGGTAGCCAGGCTGGGGCGTCTTTTAAATTTTGTCTCCCACTCAGTTCTTCTTGGCTATACAGCAGGGGCGGCGGTAATAATCGCTTTTAAACAATTGCCGAACCTTTTGGGAATAACGATTGCAAAAGGCGGGCATTTTATGCTGGCCCTGTATCGGCTGGTTGTCAATTTGGATAAAGCCAATTTACCGACCATCGCCTTGGGCCTTATTACAATATTGGTAATCCTGGTTTTAAAACGTTTTCGTCCAACATGGCCTGGAACCTTGCTGGCAATGATCATTGTTGGGTTCCTGGTGGCCATTTTTAAGCTGGACCAGCACGGAGTAGCAGTTGTCGGGGCCATTCCCCAGAGTCTGCCTCCCCTTAGTACGCCTGATTTTGCCCTATTTTCAGATCTAGGCCAACTGGCACCCGGAGCATTGGCTATTGCAATTCTGGGGCTTATGGAAGCCGTATCCATCGCCCGGGCCATTGCAGACCAGACCCGCCAGCGCCTCGACATAAACCAGGAATTCATTGGCCAGGGACTGGCTAATATCTCGGCTGCTTTTTTCAGCGGATACCCCGGCAGCGGTTCTTTCACAAGATCGGCCGTCAATTTCAGGTCCGGAGCCAAAACCCCGGCCAGTGGTATAATCTCCGCCATTACCGTTGCCGGCGTGCTGCTGCTAGCAGCACCGCTGGCAGCCAGTTTACCTCTTTCCTCCTTAGCGGGCGTATTAATGGTTGTCGCCTACGATATGGTTCGCAAACAGGATATACTGCGAACTATTAAATCAACCAGAGCCGATGCCGCTGTACTCATTGTAACATTTCTTTCCACCTTGTTGCTTAGCATTGAGTTCGCCATTTA
>JALVQM010000131.1:0-179 GCA_027025615.1 Desulfobacteraceae bacterium
CGCCGCACACGGCCCTGACATCACAGGGGCTCATATATTGCCCCGCATCTTCTTCGCCCTGCCCCCGATCGTACCAGCGACCATACCATGTTCTAAAAATACCCGTTGAATCAAGACAGCCTGTTGGCTGTTTTTTCTTCATGTCATAACCAAGAAGCCGCCCCCCCAGGCATCCTATA
>JALVQM010000131.1:189-1963 GCA_027025615.1 Desulfobacteraceae bacterium
TCAGGTTCAGGAAAGGCATCCGGATTGAGAAAAACAATATACTCAGTCTCAGAATCAATTAAACTGTACCCAATATTGTTTGCCTTTGAGAACCCGATATTACCACTTTTTATCACTTTAAAGCCGAATCTGCCCTCCACCCCAGTAAGATACTCGATACGGTCAGACCCGCAATCAACAACAATGCCGGACAGTGATACCGATCGTGAAGCCTGAACTGCGCTCAGCCAGTGATCGAACACCTCTGACGAATTACAGGTAACGGTTATTACGGCTATTGCCGGTCGTTTGGACATAACAATATTATCTGAAACAGCTATCCCTATTCAGATACAGGAGTTGTGATCATAGATGAACTCCGGATCACAGTGTCTGCTGAAGAACGGGTTCGGGTTTTGGTTTGCTACACAACGAGGCAATGAGGAAAAAAACAACATCTCCACACACAGTGACAATCCTGGAAAACATGAGGGCTACCAGTAATTGGGATTCCGGAAGAAGCGGAGAAAGCAGTAACAGAATGACGGTCTCTCGCACACCAATTCCAGCAGGAGCCCCTGGAGTGACAAGACCAATCAGCCATGCCACAATAAAGGCACCGCCGAAAAGAAAGAGTTTGGTCGGTTCAACGACTTGACTTCCGTACAACAGAAAAAGAATTGAGACAAAAAGCATGCTTGAGATAGAAAGGAACATGACATGCCATATAAAGGCCCACATCACACGGGGCGCAACAAAGCGATAACTGATTGTTGCCACAAGCACAATGACCAAGATAAAACCGGCAGCCATGCAAAGAGAAGGTATTTCAGGCAAGAGAAAGGGTAGTATTAGAATGGAAAAAAGCGACCCGGTGAAAGCCAATAAACCAAGCTCCCATATTGTAGCCTTTGCCAGCACCCAAGCTCCAATATCTGCTGCCATACCCATTGCCTGTCGTCCTGCAAAATGCATGATATTACTTGGTGCATATTTGGCAAGTTGAGTCATTCCATAAACTCGTATCGCCCACATATTTGAGTGGCTGCTACCAAGAAGCAGCAGAAGTTCACGCCATGCAAGGGCCAGCAAAATACTCGCAACTCCGTAAATACAGGTAAAAGCCAGGATGGATATCCAGGTTAGTAACTTAAACTGGGAGAGATCAATCTGCGCCCTGTAATCATTTAGTCGAATTCCTACAAAAATTGTCCCGGAAAACGCAAGGATGGTGCCAATCCACGTAAGCAACTGTTTGTTTTTAACATTCATTTGTCTGCAACCGATCACAAGGCATGCAACCATATGATTTTACGCTATAAAAACTAAATAATTTTATTTTTCTGTTTATTGCCGCAGTTACCTTTGATACCCAGTCGTTGCCGATTATCGGACGGCTTTTGCAGACCAAAAGAACGATTATGGACAATCAGATTGGCCACCAGACCTATCATGAAAATTTCAAGACCGGCCAGCATAAGTGTTTGGGAGGTCGTTCCAATTGTTCCCATATGCCAAAAATCCTTTAATGCCGCCTTCAGAAAGCCACCAGTCATCAGCATCCCCGCTATAGGGGCAAACAGTTTGGCAGGATAAAAAATAAGCCCTAACCTTGCAACTTGAGAGTCTAAAGTTTTTTGCAACCTAAGCCGCCTTATGCCATTTAATATCTTTTGGTTTTTTGATCTTTGACATTATTATTTGATAAATCGCAGTATAGCTGAAAGAGTGAAAATTATGAAAGAACTCTTCCTGCACCACATACTTTACCGTTTCCTCAGAAGGAAATGGCGAG
>JALVQM010000132.1 GCA_027025615.1 Desulfobacteraceae bacterium
GGATTGAGCATTGGGCAACCCCCTTGACAGTCGAATACATCCAGTCGACTCCAGCAAAGAATTATGTTGCACTATGTTGCGCATCATTATATGCAACATTTTCAAAACACATTTTTGTTATTATTTTCGCCCGTTATCTGCAAGACAAGGTTGTTTTGAAACATAATAGTTGCAGACACGTCATCCCGGAAAAATGGAAATGATATTTAACCAACTGTTATTTATTATAATTTAATATTAATTATTTTGGCACACCTCATGCATTGTATATAAAGACGTTTCTCTTTTTACCTTATTGTTTTGATCATATTTGTGCTCGGTTATAGGCAACCGGTCTTTTCCGGATACTTTCCATAGGCTGTGGAGAAAGGCCGATGACGTAATGCATAAAAAGATCCTGATCATTGAAGATGACGAGGATACCAGCCTTTTCCTTAAAAACATCCTTACTGCTGATGGCTACCAGGCTATTGCCGTTCACGATGGCAATGATGGTTTGACAAAGATCTGCACGGAAAAGCCGGACCTTGTAATCATAGATGCAATGCTCCCGGAAGAAAGTGGAATTCATCTATACCGCCAACTAAGATCAGATCAGTCTTTGCAAAAACTGCCAATCATTATGATGGCTACTCTGGACAGACGTACCTTGTGCCGTGCTCACAGGCTTGGCTCTTCTTCATCAAAGCCATGGCTTGCCGAGCCGGATGCATATCTTTCCAAACCTCCCGAAGCTGATGAACTTTTAAGTCTTGTACGAGGATTTTTTGCCACCGCTGAAAACAGCGCTGCGGAGGAACCATGACCACCAAAATCGGATTTTATATTTGCCATTGCGGAGTCAACATCGCCTACCGGGTGAAGGTGGAAGAAGTAGCCGCCTTTGCCAGACAACTGCCCAACGTGGTTGTTGCCCGTGACTACAAGTTCATGTGCTCTGATCCCGGCCAGGCCATGATTGAAAAAGATATCACCGAACTGGGGCTCAACCGGGTAGTGGTTGCCTCCTGCTCTCCTCGCCTGCATGGCAAAACCTTTATGGGCGCCTGTCAAAGAGCAGGGTTAAATCCCTATTTCTTCCAGATGGCATCTGTACGGGAACAGGTATCCTGGGTTACCGACAATGAAAAGCTTGCCACTGACAAGGCTAAAACCCTGGTGGCAGCAGCTATCAACCGGGTAAATTATCATCATCAGCTATTCAGCCGCCAGGCTGAAGTCAACCCTAATATGCTTGTAGTGGGAGGCGGAATTGCCGGCATGCAGGCATCCCTGGATATTGCCGATGCCGGCTACAAAGTTTACCTGGTGGAAAGGGACACAACCATCGGCGGCCACATGCTTCAGTTCGACAAGACCTTTCCAACCCTGGATTGCGCCGCCTGTATCGGCACCCCAAAAATGGTTCAAGTTGCCCAACACCCTAATATCGAACTGCTTTCCTATAGTGAAGTGGAGGAAGTTTCCGGTTTCATCGGCAATTACACCGTTGATATCCTGCGCAAACCGCGCTTTGTCAAAGAAGACACCTGTACCGGTTGCGGTGAGTGTGCCAAGGTTTGCCCGGTTTCATTACCCAGCAGCTGGGACGCAGGCTTGGGGCAACGAAAAGCAATCGGACGAAGTTTTCCCCAGGCCATTCCGATCACCTTCAACATAGAAAAAAAAGACCGGGCACCTTGTGTAACGACCTGCCCTGCTGGAATTAATGTCCAGGGATATGTTCAAATGATCGCCCAGGGCAACTTCAAGCGTGCTGTAGAACTTATCATGGAGCGTTTGCCCCTTCCCGGTGTCCTGGGAAGAGTATGTCCCCATCCTTGCGAAGCCCGGTGCCGCCGCGGAGAAGTTGATCAGGCGGTTGCCATCCGCGCCTTAAAGCGCTTTGCCGCAGATCAGGTGTCTCCAGATCAAATTGAAAGGCCTACAATCGTCGAGAAACCTGAAAAAATTGCCGTAATCGGGTCAGGGCCGGCCGGATTGACGGTAGCCTACTACATGCGACTTAAAGGTTATCAGGTCACAATTTTTGAAGCCCTGGAAGTACTGGGCGGTATGCTGCGTGTAGGTATTCCTGATTATCGCCTGCCACCTGAAATACTGGAAAGAGAAATAAATCATATCCTATCTTACGGAATACAGGTCAGAACCGGTGCGCGCCTGGGTAAAGACTTTAGTTTGCAGGACCTGGAATCGCAGGGATTCAAGGCTGTTTTTCTGGGTCTTGGAGCACATCTTCCCATGTCCCTGGGCATTGAAGGTGAGCATAACGAGAAAGTAATAGATGCCCTTTCGTTCTTACGAAATGTTAACTTGGGAAACAGGTCCAAACCAGGACATAAAGTAGCGGTTATCGGCGGGGGCAACGTGGCCATCGATACCGCCCGCTGCCTTGTACGCCTGGGGGTAGAACAAGTCACCGTTGTATACCGCCGCAGTGCTGATGAAATGCCGGCCTACCAAGAGGAGATCGAAGGAGCAAAGCAGGAAGGCATCCAATTTAAATTTCTTACCGCACCCTTGAAAATAAATTCAGAAAACGGGAAACTGACCGGACTTCAATGTCTGCGTACAGAGCTGGGCCCACCGGACGCAAGTGGCCGGCGCAGGCCGAAACCTGTTTCCGGCTCCGAGTTTACCATTGAATGTGATGCCGTAATTCCTGCAATCGGTCAAAGAATAGATACCGGCTGGGCCTCTGAATTGACTGATTTGCAATGGACCCGCCGTGACACCCTAAAAGTTGACTCCTTGACCTACCAGACCAGCCTGCCCCACATTTTTGCTGCCGGAGACGCTGTAACCGGTCCAGCCACCGTAATCGAAGCTGTCGGCGCCGCCCACAAAGTAGTGGAAGCAATGGACAGCTATTTAAAGGACGAGCTGGATGAAAGCTGGCAGGCAAAGGAAAATACATTGCAAAGCCCGTCGGGTAACTGGGCCCCACTTCCCGAACAGGCAACAGCCTTGCCAAGGGCTGTCGTCGCTCATGAACCAGCCCCTCAACGTCTCCACTCTTTTGATGAGGTAGAAAAGCCACTTGGACGACAGCAGGCCATCGAAGAAGCGGCAAGATGCATCAACTGCGGGGACTGCTGCCGGTGCATGGAATGCGTCAAGGTGTGCGAGGCTGCTGCCATCGATCATTCAATGGAGCCGGAACGTGTCAGGCTTGAGGTGGGCAGTATAATACTTGCCACCGGATACGACGTAATGGATCCCAGCCCCATGTATCCATATGGCTACCAGCGCTACCAGAATGTATATACCGCCCTGGAATTCGAACGACTTTCCAATGCTACAGGGCCTACGTCCGGAAAAATCCTGATTAAAGATGAAAACGGAAATTTTTCCAGGCCTCCGGGCAGTGTGGCCCTGCTGCATTGCATTGGCAGCCGGGATGTAAATTACCACGAGTATTGCTCTAGAGTATGCTGCATGTATGCCTTGAAGTATACCCATCTTATCAAAGAAAAAGTCGGCCATGATACAAGAGTATACGATTTTTACATAGACATGCGCTGCTTTGGAGAGGGATACGAAGAATTCTACCGTCGCTGCCAGGAAGAAGGCACCATTTTCATCCGTGGTAAAGTTGCAGAAATCACTGACCAGGCCATTGTTCCCGAAGAAAAGGGTAAACTGGTAGCAGTAGCAGAAGATACTTTGCTGGGAAGCAAAATAAGGGTGCCGGTTGATATGGTGATTCTATGCACAGCCATAGAGGCCCGTTCAGATGCCAGGGAAACCGGCCGAATATTTGGTGTAAACCAGGGAGCTGACGGATTTTTCCTTGAAGAGCATCCTAAACTTGGCCCCATCAACACCGCCACCGATGGCGTCTTTCTGGCCGGCTGCTGCCAGAAACCAATGGATATACCAGACACTGTTTCCCAGGCCTCAGGGGCTGCTGCCAAAGCCCTGACCCTGGCAACCAGGGGTAAGGTGGAAATCGAACCCACAACCTCCTGGGTTGATCCGGATGTTTGCATTGGTTGCCAGTCTTGTATTGAGTTATGTCCATACGGAGCCATTGATTTTGACCCTCTGCGACAGGTAGCGGTAGTAAACCCGGCTGTCTGCAAAGGTTGTGGAAGCTGTTCCGCCCATTGTCCAAGTGGAGCTGCAACAAGCCGGCATTTTATAAACAAGCAGATTTTTGCAGAGATTGATGGATTAATGGATGCAGTTTACCAATTGGCTAAATCACGATAAATTTTCAAAAGAGAGGAACCATGGACAACTTTGATCCGGTTATAATTGCTTTCGTTTGTAACTGGTGCACTTACACGGCAGCCGACCTGGCCGGTACATCCCGCTTGACCTACCCACCCAATGTACGACTTATAAGGGTTATGTGCACCGGAATGGTTGATCCCCAGTATGTACTGAAAGCCTTGTTGGAAGGAGCTGACGCTGTCCTTATCAGCGGCTGTCATCCAGGAGACTGCCACTACATAAACGGTAACTACAAGGCCAGACGGAGAATAAAACTGCTCAAGGAAATTCTTCCACGCTTTGGCTTTGAACCCCAGCGGCTGCGCCTGACCTGGATTGGAGCCAGTGACGGGGTACAGTTTGCCGAAGTTATGAACGACCTGGTGTCCCAGGTAAAGGAACTGGGACCCGCCCAGTCAAGGATGGAAATGGTAATTTGAAAAGCAATGACAGTCTTTCGATTGTGTTCCTAATTTTGCAGCGGAGGAAAAAATGGCAACCTGCGTTAAGCTCAAGGTCGATAACGGAGATCTTAATTCATCCCTCCGGAATTTTTACCGGGCCGTTATCGACAGTCAAATGGTGGACCAAATCCTGGTTCCCCTGCGCCTGCCCAGCGGTACCATGGTGATGCCTACGCTGGTGGACGATCCTGAAATGCTCACCACGGCGGAACCGCTGGCACCAGCTTTCCCGCTAAACAGCGCCAGGCTGGTATGCCGTTTAACCAGGACGGATCCGGGCGGAAACATTGCTGTCGTCCTACGACCTTGTGAAATCAGGGCTTTCATAGAGCTGGTTAAATTGAAACAGGGCAACTTCGACCACATCCTGATTATCGGAATGGATTGTCTAGGTGCTTTTCAAAATACTGAATACCTCAGGTTTGCCGCTGAAAATGCTCCTGACAGTTCAGCCAGGTTTTATGAGGAAATCCTGGCCGGGGAAGCCGGACAGGAACCCCCTGATGGAATTGCTCCAGCCTGTCGTTATTGCGACCAACCGATAGCAGACAATGCCGACATATCTGTTGCCCTCTGGGGTATGGATTACAAGAATCAGATAATGGTGGAAAGCAGCACTGAAAAAGGAGACAGGCTGATATCAAGCCTGGGGTTGGAAAGCGCTCAGGTACCAGAGACCAGAACAAAGGCCCTGAAATCCTTGATCAGCAAACGCTCGGAGCTGCGCAATGAAATGTATGCGCTAACAACAGAGGCAACCTCGGGCATGGACAGGCTGGCATCATATTTTTCTGCATGTGTCAATTGTTACAACTGCCGGGTAGCCTGCCCGGTCTGCTATTGCCGCGAATGCGTTTTTGTAACAGATGCTTTTGATCATCCGCCAAGCCGATACATGGCATGGGCCAGACGCAAAAAGGCAGTAAAGATGCCAACCGACACCATTTTCTACCACCTGACCCGCCTGGCCCACATGAGTCTGGCCTGTGTCGGTTGCGGACAATGTTCCAATGCCTGTCCAAACAATATTGCTGTTTATGAATTGTTTTCAACGGTGGCCGCCGACACCCAAAAGGCTTTTGACTACCTGGCCGGCGGTGATCCTGATGCAAAACCGCCGCTTACGGAATTCAGGGAAAATGAGTTCAATGAAATTGTGGGCCTTGATTAGCTTCAAGTACCGGGAGGAGTGTCAATGAAAACCAACATAGGCAAAGCCCTGGTAGTCGGTGCAGGTATAAGCGGTATCCGTGCAGCACTGGACCTGGCCGAAACAGGCTGCCGGGTCACCCTGATAGACCGTAGCCTTCATAGCGGTGGTATTCTGAGCCAACTCGATTACCAATTTCCTACCAATCGATGCGGCATGTGCAAAATGCTGCCCCTGGTACACAGGGACGCTTCATCCCAGTTTTGCCTTAGAAAGGGACTTTTCCATGACAATATAGAACTGCGCCTGGGTTGCGAACTTACCGCGGTAAGTGGTGAACCGGGAAATTTCAGTGTCACTTTGCGTCAGGCACCCACCCAGGTAGATCCTGAACTATGCATCGGTTGTGGGATATGCAGCCAGGTTTGCCCTGTCCAGGTTCCCAGCGAGTTTAACGCCGGCCTTGGACAGCGCAAGGCAATTTATCTGCCGGTTCCCCATGCTGTACCCAACGCCTTTGTGATTGATTCAGCTGCCTGCGATCAATGCGGCAAATGCATTGAGGTCTGCCCCACCGATGCCATCAACCTGACCGATGAACAAAGACAGGCTTTTCAAATTCTTGTAGTGGATGACGAGCTTGCGGTCAGGGATTCACTCAAAGAATGGCTTGTTGACGAAGGTTTTTCGGTAGACATGGCTTCTTCCGGGGAACAAGCCCTTAAGATGTTACAGGAAAAAACATACGGGCTGATGTTGACCGACATCAAAATGCCCGGCATGGACGGAGTGGAGCTTCTCCAGCAGGCCAGGGAAATCCAGCCTGATCTGACGGTGGTCATGATGACGGCTTATGCCACGGTGGAAACTGCAGTGGAGGCCATGAAACAAGGGGCGATAGACTACCTGATGAAGCCTTTTGATCCGGCCAAGATGATCCCCATGGTAGTAAAGATCTTTGAAGAACAGGTTGCTTCCCATGACCTTCAAGTTCAGGTTGGAGCCATTGTGCTTTGCTGCGGAACCGACTATTTCAACCCGTATGAAGGCAAAGACACCCTGGCATATGGTAGTAATGCACATGTACTGACCAGCCTGGAATTCGAACGCCTAATCAGTGGCAGCGGCCCTACCGCTGGACGCCTGGTCAGGCCAGCCGACGGCAAACCTGTCAATAAAATAGCCTGGTTGCAATGCATCGGCTCCCGGGACCTTCAAACTAACGCCGATTTCTGTTCGTCTGTTTGCTGCATGTATGCCCTGAAGGAAGCAATGCTCGCCAAGGAAAAATATAGACAGGAAGTAGAAACGGCAATCTTTTACATGGACATGCGCAACTTTGGTCTTCCCTTCCAAAAGTACCTGGACATGGCAAGAGCTATGCCTGGAATGCGCCTGGAAAGAACCAGGGTTCATTCGGTAACACCTGAACCGGAAACCGGAAACCCGGTCTTGAGCTATATTGATTCCGACGGCACCTTAAAAAATGAAAGTTTTGACCTGGTAGTATTGTCCGTTGGACAGAGGCCCGCCCGCAGAACAGAGCAATTGGCCTCCATGACCGGCTGTGATCTTAACAAATGGGGCTTCCTGGAGACGTCCCCGTTGACGGCGGTCTCCACCACACGGCCGGGAATCTTTGCAGGTGGATCGGCTACCGGTCTAAAGGATATAAATGAATCGGTAATATTTGCTTCGGCCGCGGCTGCCGACGCCGGAGTTGCCATCCATGCAAGTGGCGGAAGCCTGGCAGAACAAGAGCCTTACCAGGCAGGCAGGGACGTTAGCCGTCAGGTGCCCCGAATTCTGGTGCTGATCTGTTCATGCGGGCAACATATTCCTGGTCATGAAAAGCAAGTTATTGAAAAAATACTCCAAAGGGATCCGGCGGTGGCCGGGGTAACTTTTCTGGAACACATTTGTACTGCAACCGGATGGGAACAGCTGGAAAATCTGGCCCTGGATGAATCCATTAACCGGATCTTGATCGGAGCGTGTCATCCCTACCTGTTTATCAGGAAAATAAAGGCATTATCCAAGAAAATAAACCTTGCCGCCCACCTGATAGATGCCGTTGATCTTGAACTTTTCAAGCAATTTAAGGCAGGAAACGGTTCGCCAACAGGCCAGCCAACACATATAGCGGCCAAGCTTGCAACCGGAATCGCCCGTCTTAAAAACGCGCCGGTTCACGATCTTCCCACAACAGAGGTCGTCTCGACAGCCCTGGTTGTCGGCGGCGGGATTGCCGGGATGCACACGGCTCTGACAATCGCTGAACAGGGCTACCCGGTAACCCTTGTCGAAGAAAAAGAACATTTGGGCGGTAATCTCCAATGGCTGCAAAAAACCATAGGAGGGGACGATCTTCAAACCTGGCTGAAAGATACAATTTCTATGGTGGAAAAGCATCCCGGTATCAGGGTAATGACCGGCAGCCGGATTATAGGTGGCTACGGTCAGGCAGGCAATTTCTTGACAACAATTCAAACCTCAGAAGACCAGGTGGAAACCCTGGAACACGGAGTGGTAATCCTTGCCACCGGTGGCAAAGAAGCGCCCACTGATGCTTATGACCATGGCAACTGCAAACGGGTTATTACCCAGAGCCAACTTGAAAAACAACTGGCTGACAGTACTATTGATCCGTCAGACCTTGATACCGTGGTGATGATTCAATGCGTTGGGTCTCGCCAGCAACCGCGCAATTACTGCAGCCGTGTCTGCTGTCCGACAACTATAAAACACTGCCTTCAGCTTAAAAAAGCCCGGCCGGAGCTGAATGTTTACGTACTTTATCGCGACATGATGACCCCGGGTTTCAACGAAAGTTATTTTACCGAAGCCCGCAAGGCCGGTGTGATTTTCATCGCCTATGATCCGGACAACAAACCTGAAGTCAATACCTCCTATGATGAAACCTCCATAGCAGTAAGCTGCAAGGACCCTGTCAGCGGACTGAATCTGCAAATAGAGGCTGACCTTCTGGTCCTGGCAAGCGGAATTGTGCCTAACCTGCCGGCGCAAATAGCCGAAACCTTCGGCCTGGAAGTTGATGAAAACGGTTTTTTCAAGGCCGCCGACTATAAATGGCGGCCGGTGGACACTTTGAAAGAAGGTGTTTTTGCCTGTGGAATCTGTCTCGGGCCAAGATCAAGTGTGGAATCCGCTGCCACCGGCAAGGCCGCTGCTTCAAGGGCCCTGCGGATCCTTGCCCACCCCTGGCTGATATCCGGACGCCCCGTGGCGCAGGTACGAGCCAGTTTATGCGCTCTTTGCCAGCGTTGCATCGAGGCTTGCCCTTACGGCGCCCGCGAGCTTGATACCGATAATGCTAATGTTCTGGTCAACACCGTCATGTGCCAGGGTTGTGGTACGTGTGCCGCGGTTTGTCCCAACGGAGCTTCCATTCTGGACGGCTATGGTCGGCGGCAGGTGTTTGAAACGATCGATGCTCTGATTGAAATCCCGCAAGAAAAACAAGGATAGGCCAATGGAAGCAACAGTCCACCAGCAACAGTCATCGGTTTTGCCCGGCAGCCATTCGCCAGAGATGGAAGAAATACGGCAGATGGTTCAGGCATGTATCCAGTGCGGCACCTGCACCGGCTCCTGCGCCAATGAATTTGCAATGGACCTTACCCCGCGCAAGTTGTGGAGAATGGTCCTTATGGGAAGAGAAGAAGAGATATTTGCTTCAAGAACATTTTGCCTCTGTTCGGCATGTTACTATTGTACCTTGCGATGTCCGCGCGGCTTGCCACTGACCGAGGCCATGTACAGGTTGAAACAAGTAGCTGCCCAGCGTAAAGTCAAGGCCTACCGTGCATCAGAAGCATTTTACAGCAGTTTCCTGGAAAGCGTTCGGCGCCACGGCAGGGTCAGGGAAAGTGAGTTTATGACCTTGTATTTCAAGGCAATGAAAAACCCCCTGCTGCCTTTCAGGTTCGCTTCGCTGGGGTTGAAATTGATGGCCAAGGGCAAAGTTGATTTCAAGCTTCCAGGCAAGGGCAACCTGCGCCTGGCGTCCCTGTTCCAACGGGTTGCCGAAATTGAAAGTCAACGGTTTGGCAACCAGGTGAAACCAGGCACAACCGGCAAGAACCATTGATCAAGAATAAATGAGAGGACAAATGCGCTATACATACTATCCCGGATGTTCACTTGAAGGTTCAGCCTCTGAATATGGACAGGCGACCGAAGCCTTCATGGCTGCAATTGACGTGGAGCTGGTTGAACTTGAAGACTGGACCTGTTGTGGTGCCAGTGCAGCAGAAGCCCAGAGTGAACTTCTGGCCCTGGCCCTGGCCGGCCGCAACCTGGCCCTGGCGGAAAAAACGGGTGCCGATGAGATCCTCATCCCTTGCAGCGCATGTTATCTCAATCTTGCCAAGTCCGGCGGCAAAATAGCCCGAGAAGAACACATCCGACAGGCCGTAAACGAAATCTTGGCCGAGGAGAATCTTTCCGTCCAGGGCAAAGCCAGGCCCCGACATTTACTTGATATACTGGCAACCGAGATTGGAGCAGACACCATTTCAAAACGAATAACCAGGCCGCTTGAAGACCTTGTGGTTGCGCCATATTACGGTTGCCAATGCTTACGGCCCCTGGCCACTTTCGACGATCCTGAAAGCCCCGGCTCAATGGACTCCCTGATAGAAGCTACCGGGGCCACTGTCTTCAAATGGGAAATGGGTGCCAAGTGCTGCGGAGCGGCCCTGATGAACACCAAGCCGGAAGTGGGCTTAAACCTGACCGGCAAAATTCTTGAAGCAGCCAAGACAGCCGATGTTATCGTAACCGTATGCCCTATGTGCCAGATGAATCTGGAAGCTTACCAGGGTAAAATATCGCGCCAAATGGGACTTGAACTGGCAGTCTCTGTAGTCTATCTTCCACAATTATTGGGACTTGCCATGGGGATCGATTCGAAAAAAATCGGATTGCACGCCAACCTGGCGATAACTCCGGCTTTCAGGCAAATGGCAAAAAATTTAACTTTCGAAAATGCATGATCCATGATCTCGATCATCAATCACATACGCCGTAGCCTGACAATGAAACTCATACTGACAGTGGGTTCTATCCTGGTGATTTATATTGTCGTATGGGCCTTTTTTAATATCAGGTATCAAAAACATAAATTGATGGACAACATCATCGCCGGTACCGACCGTCTGACCCACACCATTTTACTGGGCACCCAGTACGCCATGATGCTCAATTCACGCGATGACATAACCCAAATCATCTCCAACATCGGCAGACTACCGGAAATCGTAACCATAAGGATATACAACAAGGCCGGAGAAATAAAATACTCCAACAAAAAGCATGAAATAGAAACCAAGACAAATATAAAGAACGAAGCCTGCATAATCTGCCATCGTTCAAAACCGCCGCTTCAAAAGGTTGACCTTGATCAGCGAATAAGAATTTTCAAAGACAAAAACGGCCACCACCTCCTTGGTATCATCACTCCCATTGCCAATGCTCCGGGTTGTGCCACCGGTAGCTGTCATTTTCATTCCGAAGAAAAATCCATCCTCGGCGCTCTGGACGTAGTGGTATCCCTGGCAGGCACAGAACAGGAAATAGTGAAAATCGAAAGAAGTGTTTTTGGACTGTCGATTTTTATTTTCATAATCACCTCGGCAATCATCTTTATTTTTCTGCACAACTTCGTCAACCTGCCCATACGCAAACTAATCGCCGGCACAGGTGAAATTGCCAGGGGTAATTACGAGCACAGGGTCGAGCTGCAACAAGTGGACGAAATGGGCAAACTGGCAGAATCAGTCAACCAGATGGCCCAGAAAATTCACCAGCATCAACTTGAGTTGAACAAGCAACGGGATGAGTACCAGAAACTGTTTGAAGGTGTACCCTGCCTGATTACCGTCCAGGATCGCTCATACCGTCTTCTCAAATATAATCGTGAGTTCGCCCGTCGTTTTGCTCCACAGCCCGGCGACTTTTGTTACAGGGCCTACAAGGGACGCAATTCAAAATGCCGGAAATGCCCGGTGGAAGAAACATTCGCCGATGGCAAATCCCATTGGGCCGAAGAATCAGGAATCAACAAGGACGGCAGCCGCACCTTCTGGATGGTCCAGACATCACCCATCAGGGACGAAAATGGAAACGTGGTGGCTGCCATGGAAATTTCACTGGATATTACCCAGCGCAAGCTGCTGGAAGAAGAACTGAAACATTCTGAAAAAAAATACCATGACATATTCAGCAACATCCCCAACCCTGTATTCGTCATCGACAGGGAAAACCTGGAAATCCTGGATTACAACAATAGTGTAACCTCGATTTACGGTTACAATGAAAAGGAGCTTATCGGCAAGCCTTTCACCTTTCTGTTCAAGGATGAAGATTACGACCATTGGGGATTCAGGCTAAGGACTGCAAGCAACCTATACCAGATACGGCACAAGCATTCTAAGGGGCATACCATATATGTTAATATCCGCATATCGCCATTTGAGTATTCGGGTAAAGATGCTCTGCTGGTCACAACGAGCGATATCACCAAGCGCCTGGAAACCGAGCAACAATTAATCCAGGCCAGCAAGATGGCCACCCTGGGCGAAATGGCAACCGGTGTTGCCCATGAGCTCAACCAACCCCTTTCGGTGATCAAGACAACCTCCAGTTTTTTTATTTCCAAGCTGCACCGTGGCGACACCCTTGATATGGATCTTTTAACCAGCATGCTCGACCGGGTTGACCGTAATGTTGACCGGGCCACGCGAATCATTAACCACATGCGCCAGTTTGCCCGCAAATCAGACAGCCGTATGCGCCCGGTGGATCTTAACGGTGTTATCCAGAGTGCTTTTGAAATCTTCAGCCAGCAGCTCAAGGTCAGAGGTATATCTATCAACTGGGCCATGGAACAATCCCTGCCCCAGGTAAACGGTGATCCTGGAAGACTTGAGCAGGTATTTATCAACCTTCTGCTCAATGCCCGTGATGCCATCGAAGAAAGACGCAAGTCCGCCACGGATGACCAGGCGGATGAAGATTGTATAACGATTGAAACCGGGCAGCGGGACTCTATCGTTTATTGTCGTCTTTGTGATACCGGCTGCGGAATTCCTGAAACTATCAGGGAAAAAATATTTGAGCCTTTCTTCACGACCAAAGAGGTTGGCAAAGGCACGGGACTGGGCCTGTCAATAAGCTATGGTATTATCAAAGACTGCGGAGGGACGATATCAGCCCATGAAAATTCCCCAGCGGGGACATGTTTTCTGGTAGAATTGCCGGTTTATCAAGAACAAGATAATGACACCGCCGATTCCTATGCCTAGGATTCCGATACTGATACAGGGAGCTGACATGACAGACAAGGACCCGGTAACAAGCATTTTACTGGTGGACGATGAAGAAGATATACGAGACGTCCTTGAAATCGCCCTGAGCGACAAAGGTTACAAGGTATATACTGCAGCTGACGGCAAAGAAGCCCTGAAGATTTATCAACAAAAAAATCCACCGGTCATTCTGACCGATATCAAAATGCCCGGAATGGATGGTATTGAGCTTTTAAGAATCATCAAGCGCGAAAACCCGGAAACCGAAGTAATCATGATAACCGGCCACGGCGACATGGGCCTTGCTGTGGAAAGCCTGAAAAATGAGGCCACCGACTTCATCACCAAGCCAATAAACGTCGATGCTCTTGATATAGCCCTCAAGCGCGCCAGGGATAGAATAACAGTCAGGCGCCAACTTAAAGCTTACACCGAAAACCTGGAACGCCTGGTGCGTGAAAAATCAGAACTTCAGGATCACCTTTCCTCCCTGGGCTTGATGATCGGAACCATTTCCCATGGTCTGAAGGGGCTTTTAACAGGATTGGATGGTGGTATGTACATCCTTGAATCCGGGCTGAAAGAAAACGACGAATCAAGGCGTCAGGAAGGCTGGCAAATAGTAAAAACAATGGTGGGCAGGATACGCAAGCTGGTCATGGACATCCTGTTTTACGCAAAAAAGCGGGAAATTGAACGCCAACCCATAGAAGCACGCAAGTTTGCCGAACAATTATATGAAGCTGCGGTGGACAAGATAAAAAGCCAGGGAATCGAGTTTATCCATAATTGCCCGGATCATGATTTCATAATTTCTGTCGATCCTGGATATCTACAGGCTGCATTAATGAACATCATTGAAAACGCCGTTGATGCCTGTGTCAAAGACGAGTCCAAAAGCAACCATAAAATCACTTTTGCCCTTCAAGATACAGGCAACAAGGTAATCTTTATCATTGAGGACAACGGCGTCGGGATGGACCAGGAAACCCGTGACAACCTGTTTTCCCTGTTTTTTTCTTCCAAGGGACGTTCAGGAACCGGCCTGGGCCTTTTCGTTGCCCGCAAAATAGTTGAACAGCACGGCGGCACCATAGAAGTATCATCTACATTGGGAGGCGGCAGTAAATTCATTATCAAGCTGCCCAAAAAGCCAGAACCGGTTGTTAACCTTAATACTACCGCTTAAGACCAAACCTTGAATCTATTGTCCCGCCTTATCCCTGTTGGTAAAAGGCAATCCCGTCAGGCCGTCTTGACCCTGGCCGCAGCTTCACGTCCCAGATCCCTGGTTGCTTGCCGGTGCAGCTTGTATTTCTGAATTTTACCTGAAGCCGTTGTCGGGTACTCTTTCACAAAAATAAACCCGGATTATGCACTTCAAATGCCTGAAAAGAAGCAATTACATTGAATTATTACATGGTTAGCATGTATTTGTTCCCGGCCGTGCCTCCACCGGCAAGGTGAAGTTCAATCGGTGAAAAGTCTTCAGGCATTTGAAGCCCCAAGGGGCCATACCGAAATGATACGGTATTTCCCCTCCAACCCTCTCAAGAAAAACAGACTTTTAGGGTCACGCTTATGGTTTTGCCAATCCCTAATTACCAATGTCTCCTTTAACCAGGCATTTACACAGGCCGTCCAACAGGTAAATGCTTCAAACCAGCAATTCTATTCGCATTACAGTAACTGCTTGTCCACATAATATAACCCTTTGCTCGCCACACCGTACTTTTATTATTCCACCACGGGTTGAGGCTTGATATGCTGTCAGTTCAGCTTTGCCCAGGATATTGCCCCAGTATGGTCCCAGGGTGCAATGAGCAGATCCTGTGACCGGATCTTCATCAACACCTACTGCAGGAGCGAAAAATCTTGATACGAAATCGTAAGCTGGATTATCTGATTTACTTGTGACTATGACCCCCCTGGTAGCCACATTTTTCAAAGAATCAAATTCAATTGCCAGTTCAGCAACATCCTGTTCCGAGGGCAATTCGACCAGATAGTCATACTGGCTCCGGCCAACAAATAGCGGATCTATACCGATAGCAGCCAACAGTTCAGCCGGAGGTTCGGCAGCAACGGCAGGTTCAGCCGGAAAATCCATCTCGATCCAGCCTTTTGACCAACTTGCACTTATAAGTCCCGAACGCGTATCGAAATATGCCGTCTGGTCTTTTTCCAACACTCTGGATTCCCAGAGGATGTGAGCGGCAGCCAGGGTTGCATGTCCGCAGAGATCAACTTCAACCATGGGTGTAAACCACCTCAATTCAAAACGAGTTCCTTTTCTTTGAACAAAGGCGGTCTCAGACAAATTCATTTCACTGGCGACCTTCTGCATCCACTGCTCTTCCACAGGTTCCTGGACAAGACACACTCCGGCGGGATTGCCCGTAAAGGGCCTGTTGGTAAAAGCATCTACTTGATATAAGGTAGTGGTCACTTTGGGTCCTCCCAGCTATATTTATTGTTAATCATTTGATTTTATTTATCTATTAAAAAATTATTCATTTATTCCAATAGTACAAGCCTAATTTTTGGTCTAAATATTTTCTTGTTGCCGAAACATCA
Organism: Desulfobacteraceae bacterium; assembly: GCA_027025615.1. GTDB lineage: Bacteria > Desulfobacterota > Desulfobacteria > Desulfobacterales > Desulfosarcinaceae > JALVQM01. The sequence goes on from JALVQM010000132.1 coordinate 15,741, forward strand.
ACTTTGTTATAGCTCCTTTAGTGATCTGATAAACGGATCAAACATGTTGTGGCTAATAGTTTTTCAGTTCAACAGTTATTGTAAAACCATTTTGGGTGGCAGTTTAACATTACTTTAGGTTTTCTTGAACCAATATATTTTCAATAATTGAGAGGGCGGTGAATATGGATAAATATGAATGTCCCTGCGGCTATGTTTACGATCCGGCAGAAGGAGATTATGAACATGGAGTTGAACCCGGAACTGCTTTTGAAGACTTACCCGAGGATTGGGTTTGTCCGAAATGCGGAGCTGAAAAGGAGTTTTTTGAAAAAGTTGATTAAATTATTTTGAAACATAAATCAAATTTCCATTATTGTAAAAACCCTGATTTTAAAGATCGGTTATTCCAGCATGCTTTACGGGCGGCTTACCTGGCATCCCGTTTCTTTTTCATGGTTTTCAGGCCGCGGACTTTTGGTGTAAATGTGGCTCTCTGGCATTCGAATCGGGTTCTGGTAATTTGCAATTCATACAAGTCGGAACTGAGCCTTCCCGGTGGCTATCGAAGATCACATGAGAGGCCACTTGATGCTGCCGTCCGGGAAATCAAAGAGGAACTCGGTCTGCAAATATCGTCAAGCCGAATAATACTTGTTGGTGAAATGGACAGCAACTATGAGCATAAACGTGAAACCGTTACCTTTTTCGAATACCACCTGCACCGCCCCTATGCTTTGCAGATCGACAATCGTGAAGTAATATGGGCCGACTTTCTGTCGGCGAAAGAAATTTTATCCCGTCCATGTTCGCCGTATCTGGCCTACTACCTGAACCAATTTAAAAAAACATTGTAAAACAGGAAAGATTAAACCCGGATTTTGCGCTTCAAATGCCTGAGGATTTTTCACGGATTGAACTTCACTTTTTGGGTGGAGGCACGGCCGGGACCAAATAAATGCTAACTACATAATAATTCAATGTAATTGATTCTTTTCAGGCATTTGAAGCGCATAATCCGGGTTAAAAATCTTTGGGTGGATCATCCAGGGTGTATATTTGTTGCTCCTCGGCAATGGCCTGTCGAATGTACTTGGGCGGATGCATCAAATGCAACATTGTTCGGCCGTCGAACATTTTAAAATTTCCAGTTGTCCTGTTTTTCAGCAGCAAATCAACCTGCTCGGGATCCGGATTTGTCATAGAACTTTCATGATCAGTCCCCAGCACAAATCCCATGGGTGAAGCCCATGTTGGAACATGGGAAGTAAAATGAAACATGTGTTTGAAAACCGTGGCCACTGTACGAGCCAGACGCACATGGATGTCCATGTCAGCAGGGCCGGCAACTCCCGCTTGGAGTACGAAACAACCGCCCGGGGATAAGGCTTTTCGACATATCTCAAAATAATCCCTGGTAAACAGCTTGTAACTGGGACCGTTTTCCAGAGGATCTGTAAGATCTGAAATGATCACGTCCCAGTTGCGGTCATTCTTCTGCAGGAATTCAAACCCATCTTCAATCAGCACTCTGGCCCGATGATCATCAAAAGCTCCCTGATGCATCTCAGGAAGCAATTGATGGCAGGCCTGAACCACTTCTCCATCAAGGTCTACCATAACTGCCTCGTTGACGGTTGACCACTTGAGGACTTCCCTCAAGGTCGCACCATCACCTCCGCCCAGAATAAGAACACGCTCAGGTCCACCCTGGATTACACATGCCGGATGAACCAAAGGTTCATGGTACAGGAATTCATCTACCGTGGACGCCTGCCACTTGCCATCCAAAATCAGTGCTTTGCCGTAAGTCCCGCCGTCAACGATCATCATTTGCTGATAATCAGTCTTTTGCTGATGCAACACCTTCACGATGC
>JALVQM010000133.1 GCA_027025615.1 Desulfobacteraceae bacterium
CCATATCTGTTGGTAATTTTTCTGATGTTCTTAAGTTTAGTCTCTGTCGATGCTCAGAAAACAGATGAAATAACTTCCTTTCCTGTTGGTTCCACAACCGGCCTGTCTGACACATTATCGCTTGTTGCCGATCATGACTCAAAAAAGGAACAGCATGAAAAGAAAAGAGAACAGCGCAGAATTAAACTTAAAGAAAGCCACAACCGGCTATTTATCCACGGAGCATACGTTTTTGCTAAATTTGATACAAAGGTGACATTCTCACCCCCTGAAAGTATTGTTAAAGTGGAAATCGGACTTGAAGAAAACCTTGGATTGCCATCCAATACTTATTTTTTCTCAGGATCCGGAATTTATCGTATTACTCCCACAAGCGGTTTGTATGTTAACTATTACGGAATGAACAGGAGTAAAAACAGTTACACCGACAAAGATATCTATTGGGCAGGAGATACAATCCCGGCAGGAACGAATCTTCATACTTATTTTAAAACCAACGTGTTTAGTGCAGGATATATTTTATCGATATTAAAAGACCCTGACTCATATCTTGGTGCATATCTTAACTTTTATGTTATGCCTCTAAGTTTAGGCTTTAGAACGGAGAGTGATCGCAATGATTACCATCTTGGAGTTGTTCTCCCCTTGCCAAATATTGGCCTCGTTGCCATGTTTAAACTTACTCAATGGCTCTCAATTGGGGGCAATGTTGGTTTCTTTTCCCTTTATACGGAGTCATTTGGAGGTTATATTCATGACCTCAGCATCACTTTTCCGGTACGTGTAACAAAATGGTTAAAATTGAGTATCAATTATCAAAAATTTGTTATCCACTCTATTTTCCCAAGACAAAAAATAAACACATATGTTGATTATGATTTTAACGGCCCGTCGGTGGGATTTACTCTAAAATTCTAATGAGAGAAAATATTTTTCAATGCATATGACAGGGGTGAGGCCTGGTTGCAGGGTGCTGCTCCCCACGAGCCAAGTGCCAGGCTTTCTTAAATCTTGTATCACGCCATTTGTGTAGCCATTAACATTCAAGGACGGGATGGTTTATGTGCAATTCCCGCATCCCGATCTATCTCTATCCAGTCCATGTAATCGTTTGTGATTATCCTTTTCCTGCCTTTTTTCAATCCTTTTATCTGAGCAGGCAACTGATCTTCACATAAAGATCACAACAATTACTATTGTGATGTTTTTTCAGGTTATTCATTACTCATTTTGTTTATCGCTTGCAATATCTTCGACGCAGTTTGTATTCCCATCATTCTGTACATTGGAGAGGTCCAGTGAAAACGATCGCCCCGTGCCAGCTCCATGTTAAGCAGGCAAAGAGTGTAGAGATCGTTCACAGGAATGCCATTATTTTTCATCACGACAGATGCAATAGTATTTCTGTCGGCAATTATCGGATTCAATTCTTGGTTGGTCTGGAACGGTTTTTCTTTATTGGTAATTGGGGTTATCGATGCCCATATAAGTTTTGAATCAGGGCTGTAATGCCTGATACTATCAACGAAATTTTGGAGAAGAGGCTGATACCGGCCTTTGGGGATAGTTCCTTTTTCCCATCCGTGCAATCCTATGTTGAAATGTATCGCTTCATATTTCTCTTTTTGCAAAACTTTTCTAAGATCATCATAAAGGTACTCGCTTTTCAGGTTGAACGGGTGTACCCAAGCGACAACACGATATCCTTTAAGCTCTTTTGCCACATATCCCTTATAGCCGTTGCATATCGAATTGCCGATAAGAAGGATTGTTTTATCCCCTTTGGGCTGAACAATCTTAACGCCCCATCCGCCACCATCGGAATGAAGCTCTTTGGTAGTTTCTTTCTGTGCAGATGCAGTTGTACATACAAACAATAAAAGCATTAATGTTTTTAACGTAATTCTTTTCATGATCTCAGTTCCAGTATTTCTCAAATATCTCTTTCATCTCAG
>JALVQM010000134.1:0-1553 GCA_027025615.1 Desulfobacteraceae bacterium
ACTTTGGTAGAAAAAACCATCTCAAATTGCTCATCGCTTTTATCAGCAATTTGCTTGTCCGCCAGAACACCGGCCCCATGGATCAAAGCCGTAACCGGTCCCCATGACCGGCGAACCCTGTCCATGATATCGGCCACCTGGTCTGCCTGCCTGATATCGGCGCTGAAGTAGCGGACACGCGCGCCGGTCTTTTCAATGGAGGCCAGGGTGTCTAATATTTCCCGGTTGGCAATGTATCGCTGATACACCTTTTCAAGTTGCCGGGGTACAACTTTCCGGTTTTTAAACTCGTGTTCCATTATTGCTTGCTTTATTTGAGCAGGCTGTGAAAGTCCGGCCAGCCAGGAAGGTTCCTGGAAGGGTTCCTCGGATCGTCCCAGCAAAGCGATTGAAGGCTTGCACTCGACGGCAAGTGTGACTGCCGCTCTGGCTGTTATCCCGCGAGCACCTCCGGTTATCACCACAACGTCGCCGGAATTTAGTTCGACCCTGCCCTGAGGGAAAACCGAAGATTCCATAACAAGGCGGCTGCGACCTTCAGGGCCAAGGCCGATTTCAACACCGGAAGGCCCGCTACAATATAATATCTGGTTCACAATGGCCTTTACCATTTTTTCCGAGTCTTTCCAGGCAGGATCAATATCCAGTGCCAGACATCTGACATCAGGCCATTCACGGGCGGCTGTTTTGAGAAGACCGGCAAGCGATCCCTGGACGGGGTTATTGAATTTTTTGCCTGAAAAGCCAAAACTTCCGTCAAGGGAAGTGACCGTAATGAAAAATGCCTTTCCAGGGTTGGCTTCAGCCATGAGCAGCCCGGCACAGTGCCGGGTAATCCTGAAGGCATGTAACGGTTCAATCGGTGCCATTACTATCAAACCTGCGGCTTGACTGATGTTTGCGTACCGGTGGTGTTCCGGGTTGAAGTATACGGCCCTTATGTTTTCATTTTCCAGTGCCTGGGCCAGCACCTGTCCCTGGTTGTCATCAGTTGTACATACGACAACCGGTTTGTCAGGTATTAAAGCTAGCCGGATATCCTCATTTTCCGGCCAGCTTACGGGTTTGACGATTCTACGCTGAATTTCAGGAATATGGTCCGATCCCGGCTTGTCTTTCCCTTGTCGGCAGTCATGATGTTTACTACAGCTGATTTTTTCTGTCTGGTCATCGGCCAGGTAGTCACAGATCTGGCCGAGGGTTTTTAATTTACCCATCTGGTCGGGAGTTATTTTGGGCAGTTCGGGCAGCGCTTCTTCCATGGCCGAAAGGATTTCCACCCGCTTGATGGAATCGATGCCAAGGTCGGCCTCGATATCCATGTCCATCTCCAGCATCTGTTCCGGATAACCCGTCAAGCGCGCCACAGTTTCAATCAGTACCCGGGAAATATCATCAACTGGTGTAGTATCTTGCCTTGTTGCCTGAAAATCGTTTTCAAACTTTTCTGCCCCGGGTTTGTTCGCCGATCTTTCTGTCTGGTCATCGGCCAGGTAGTCACAGATCTGGCCGAGGGTTTTTAATTTACCCATCTGGTCGGGAGTTATTTTGGG
>JALVQM010000134.1:1563-17450 GCA_027025615.1 Desulfobacteraceae bacterium
CTCGATATCCATGTCCATCTCCAGCATCTGTTCCGGATAACCCGTCAAGCGCGCCACAGTTTCAATCAGTACCCGGGAAATACTCTCTTTTTGATGATCTGATTTATTGTGGTCTTGATTTTCAACATTTTGCGTATTCGGCTTTTCAGCGTTTGTAGCGCTAAAAACCCCATTAGGGGACACGGAATTGTTCTCTTCAGGCAAGCTAGGGTAAGGGACAACCCCGGTCAGCTGTTCAGTCTGTTGAACCTGAGGGGTCGTATGGATGTCAGGCTGGTGATCATTTGCGCCGATCACGGAAGTCGCCCTGACATCAGGAGAAGGCGCTGTTTGATTCAATCCCAGGATCTGTTGCAAGGTGCGGGCAGCTTCTGCCTGGGTTTCGAGAAACTTTTGGTGAGCTATGGCAGTCTGTTCGTGCAGACTCTGCAAGGCCTTAATCCCTTGGATTGTATGACTGTTGGTTTTTAATCCGGATTGGGTGGCCTTCTGTTGTTGGTCAGCAGCGGCGGGTCTGGATTTAATGGCTTTGGTCGAATTCATTTTTTTCTTTTTATCCGTTGTTGAAATATAATTTATTACTTTATTTTTTATTTGATAATTACCTGTATTCCCGAGTATATATGAATCGTTTTCTTTTTGGTCAGTCGGCTTATTAGCTCTTTTTGGGTGGCGGAAATTGGCACCGCAAAGCTTTATTTGCATTTTTGGCTTAGGTTCGGTTTCCGGCGGTTGTTCCCAGGCAGCCAGGTTGACCGGCAATCCAAGAACTGCAGCCTGGGCAAGTGTTTCAGCCAGGTCGAAAAGCTGCCAGCGCTTTTTGCCGGACTTGTCAACAGCAATACAGTTGACGTTATTGCCGTCGAGTATGTCCCTTACAAGGCCGGTTAGCACCTTACGTGGGCCTACTTCTATAAATGTTCGTACGCCTAACCCATGGTGAAGGTGATTAACCGTATCCATGAATCTGACCGGATTTGCCAACTGGCTGGCCAGTAACTTTTTAGCTTGGCTCTGGTCTTCGGGATAAGGTCTGGCACTGGTATTGGCGATAACCTTAACCCTGGTAGGGGTGAAATTTATACCGGATACCGCTTTTGAAAAAGGCATTACAGCATCGGCAACCATGGGGCTGTGAAATGCGGTGTCTACATTGAGTTTGGCGCTTGAAAGACCTTGTTGCCTACATATCTGCTGAGCTTTTTCAATGGCCTTTGGGCTACCGGAAAGAACCGTCTGGTTGGGGCTGTTCAGGTTGGCAATAACCAAGTTATCCTGTACTTCATCAATTACAAGGGAGCATCGGCTTGCGTCTGCCTTTATCGCCAGCATTGCACCCTGTTGACCTTTGGCTGAGCAGGCCTTGGACATTACCTGCCCTCGTAACATGGAAAGACGTAAAAATTCATCCCGTCCCAGCCAGCCGGCGGTATACAATGCAACTAATTCCCCATAACTGTGACCACATGTATAATCCGGCAGCAGGTTGAATCTTTTCAGCACGTCAGCCATCCCGGCGCTGACAGCCCCAATTGCCGGCTGAGCGATTTCGGTTTTACGCAAATCCGATTCCCAGAGCCTTTCTTCCGCCGGGCTGGCAGGACCTTCAGGATAGATCAATGAGGCAAAGCGCTGTTTTCCAGGAAACAGCCTGTCGGCCTGTTCAATAATTTGAAGAAATTCAGGGAACACGCATGCCAGTTCATTTCCCATATGCGGGTACTGACTTCCCTGGCCCGGGAAAAGAAAAGCGACTTTGCCAGCTTTGGTTTTATCGCTGAAAAAGTACGCTTGGTCACTGCTTGAAATGATCGAATTTGTGGATCTTTCCAGATCATTATAGGCCTTGTCAAATAACTCGGACAAATGTCGTCCAGGCTGGGCGAGATCCAGCACAAGCACCAGTTTTTGGGAATCGGTATGCTTGAAGCGGCGGAGGCTGTCTGCTGCAGCGATTTCAATTGCCTTTTTTCCGCTTTGCTGACAGAGCACTGCATCTTTAAACTTTTTCAGATTTTCAAGCAACAGGCCACGATCCTCGTGGCTAAAGGCCACAAGCTGCACCCTGCCGTCCCAGGAAACTTCATCTTTGACAGGTACAAACTCTTCCAGAACTGCGTGGAAGTTACTGCCTCCAAAGCCAAAAGCACTCACACCGGCCCGACGGGGATAATCGCCGGTTGTGACCCAGGGCCGCAAGTGTGTATTTATGTAAAAGGGGGAATGCTTTATTTGCAGTTTTGGATCAACTTTATCGGCCTTAAGGGTAGGGAACAACACCTTGTGATGCAGGGCCAGTGCGGCTTTGATCAAGCCGGCGGTTCCGGCTGCCGCTTTTGTATGTCCTATGTTCGATTTAACCGATCCCAGAGCACATCTTGTGCTGCGTTTCGAAAGATCGTTTGCAAAAACTTCGCAAAGAGCTTCGAACTCAACCTGGTCACCAACCCTGGTACCTGTACCGTGTGCTTCCACCATTTCAACGGTATCGGGATCGACTCCCGACCGCCTGTAGGCCCGCCTGAGGGCTCTTGCCTGACCCTGGCGGCGAGGGGCATAAATTCCGTTCGATTTCCCGTCGCTCGCCGAACCAATGCCCTTGATAACAGCGTAGATCCTATCTTTATCGTTTATGGCTTCATCCAGGCGTTTCAACACCAGCAAACCAATGCCTTCGCCTAGTACGGTCCCGTCGGCATCCTCGGAAAAAGGACGGGCATTACCGCTTTCCGACAGAATCATCGTCTTGCTGAAGCACATGTGCATGAATGCGTCGTTGATGGTATCAGCCCCACCGGTAATCACCATGTCGCTACGACCTGCCGAAAGCTCCATGAGAGCTAAATGGATAGCACCCATTGAGCTTGCGCATGCAGCATCGACAACACAGTTGGTTCCACCCAAATCAAGTCGGTTACAGATTCGGCCGGCAACGACGTTTCCCAGTAAACCGGGGAACGAATTTTCCTGCCATTCAACGTAACTTTCGGAAATACGTTGAATGATTTCTTCGGCCTTGTCTCCGTAAATACCTGAGTCGGCAAGAGCTTTTTTCCAGAGAGGATGTCCCAGACGCGATGATAATGGTATAACCAATTCCTGAGTACCTGTTACGCCAAGAATAACGCTGGTCCGACTGCGTTGGAAAGGTTTGCCCTCAGCACCGTATCCGGCGTCTTCCAATGCGTTTTTGGCAACCAGCAGGCTTAGTAATTGGGAAGTGTCGGTTGCCTCGAGTACGTTAGGCGGAATCCCAAAAGCCGTTGGATCAAAGCTGACCTCAGGAAGATAGCCGCCGCGATTGCAATATATATGGTCAGGCTTGCTGCGGTCTGAGTCCAAATACAGATTAAGGTAAGAATGTGAAGCAGGTGGTTCACTTACAGCATCAATACCCTGTATGAGAAGCTGCATGTAAGCCTTTAAACCCGCTGAGCCGGGAAAAAGGCAGCCCATGCCGATTATTGCAACAGGTTGGTCAGTGGTGTGTTTGCGGGCGTCAAAATTTTGTTTCATGTAATGTAAAAAACCTTGGATTAGATCATTGTTCTGTGTTTAAAAACTTAGCAACCCCGTTTTTGCAAAGAGCAGTCAGGACCTGTATCTGACTGTTTGCGGAGCAATCAAAATTTATGCCACTTCCAAATTAATAAAATATAGAAAGCCGGAATTTCATAATAAGGCATAAATAAACAATTTCCACTATCTTATCAAGGACTAGCTGTAAAAATTAAGTTGACATATTGGTATAACAATTTAACATCTGTGTAAAACATAGGATTCAACAACGCCAATACAATACAGGGGACAATTTTGTATTTTACTGCCAGGAAATTATCAGAGGCTTTCAAAATAAAGAACAGTCGCTGGAAAAGATGGGCCCGTGAATTCTTGTCACCTGATCCTCTGGGAGGATACCAGTCTGGCTACAGCCGTCAATACCTGTTCAAGGACGCTTTTACGGTCGTCCTGGCTGGCCACCTGGTATCAGATCTGAAATTTTCCGTGCCGGTGGTAAAAAAAATCCTTACAGATATAAACCCGTGGTTGAAAGAGAAAGGATTCCTTGACCCCGGTCCTAACCCTGATTTGCTTTCATCACGGGCAACCAAGCATGTTTTAAAAATTGATATCTGTATGGGATCAATCGGCGCGATATCTGCTTTTTCCGATTTACAATACACATTCTTGGCAGAATTCGGTTCTCTCGGTAATCCCCTGAGCGATAAGGGAAATCCGGTCTGCTTTTCAAAAATTGTGTTTATCTCAAGGCTTTACTCCTATTGTGTTCAGAATTTGTTACAATCCACTTAGATTGTTAAAGGAATTTGTTCCAGGGGCAGAGGATGAACTTCGAAAATCTCCCGGGGCAGTTTTATACCTTGATTAGCCAGTCCAACGGCCCGCATCAAACGTGCGGCGGCATATAATAGATTCAGGCCGACTTCGACACAGCGCCTGTTTTCCGCAAATTCAAGAAAACTCCCGTTTGCCCACTGGTTGAAAGCTCCCATGGCAGGACCACACCATATTTGATAATCAATTACACGGTCCTCAACCCCTTCCCGGGCCCAAATGGAAGCCAGACCGAGATAGGACCGGAAAACAAGGGCCATCTGGTGTTTAGGATCCTTTTCTGCAAGTTTTATCTGGTCTGGATCTCTTTTGACAAAAAAAGCTTTTGTATCCTGCCAAGCCTCCTGGAAACTACGGCGAAGCAACTGGCGTTCCACGAAAAGACGTTCCTTGGGGGGAATTGACTCCAGGCTGTCGTAACGGCAGTACAGATCATAAAGGCGGGCCGCCCTCATGGCAAACATGGTTCCCCTTTTCAAAACCTGAACCTTTACCCCGAGTTCGAACATATCCCCGGCAGGGGCCATGGCAATATCCGCCTGACGGGCTTCGGCCAGCATTTGTTTGACCGCGGTTGAAGTTGCAGCCTCAACACACCCCTGATTGATGGAGCCGGTCAGTACATAGGCTGCGCCCATACCAAAAGCTGCAGCTACGGCCTGCGGACTTGCAATTCCGCCTGCAAGACCGACAGTGGGCGGATGTTCAAACCCGAACTTTTGATTCAGCCGATCCCGGATGGCTATAAAGGTGGGCAGCATTGCCAGGGCGGGCCGATTGTCTGTGTGACCTCCGGAATCTGCTTCAGCAGTAAGATCATCCGCCATTGGAATCCTGGATGCCAGCTCTGCCTGCCTTGCAGATATCAGACCCATGTCACGCAGGGCAGCCACCATGTCCGGAGCAGGTGGACTTAAAAATTTTTCGGCTAATTCCTCGCGTGAGACTTTGGCAATAATCCGGTTCTTGCAAACCGGGCTTCCATCGGCATCTTGATCGATACCGGCCAGGCGGTATTGTACAAGTGGCAAGGTCATTCCCATGAACGCAGAGGCACTGATAAGCCTCACTCGCCGGCGAAGATAAAGTTCAACCACTGCTTGTTCCAGTTGTTGATCACCCGGGCTATGAATAAGATTGAATCCAAACGGTAAATTTTCTTCCTGCTGCAGCTCTTTAATGGCAGAATCAACTGCGTCAACATCCAGGCCACCTGAGCCGAAAAAGCCGAGCATACCGGCTTTACCGGCTGCCTTAAGCATTCTTACCGAGCTGATACCATGGGCCATGGCTCCCATCAGGTAGGCATATTTCAGGTTATGACGCCGCTTAAAGTCCTCGGCGCCCAGATTTTCTGGTAAAACAGGTGGAACCCAGGCACAAAGCGGCAAGTTGACTCCCCTGGCTTCAACAAGTTCTGCAGGAGCAGGATATCCCTTGTTCGCGACCGCCAAAGTGTTATTGTATTTTACCAGGTAAACTGGTTGGTCAACCTTGGCTATGGCTTCCTTGATTGACCGGGCCCCGGATTTAAGCCATTCTTTTTCGCCTGACCAACTTAGATTTTCCATATTGCTATCACTTTTTACCATCTGTCTCATCCTGTTTGTCGGCGAAGCTAAATGAAAAGACGGTGACTGTCAACCGTGACACGTACAAATAAAAATTTGAAAACAATTATCCGCGGGGATGGTAGCGGCGATGGGTTCTGATCAACTGCTTTTGAGTCATGTGGGTGTAAATTTGAGTTGTGGCAATATCCACGTGCCCCAACATTGCCTGCACGGCTCTAAGGTCAGCTCCACCTTCCAGCAAGTGGGTCGCAAACGAATGGCGTAAACTATGGGGCGTGACCCTGCTGGTGATTCCGGCCTGGGCAGCATATTTTTTTAGAAGTTTCCAAAATCCCTGGCGGCTCATAGGCTTACCGGCCCGTGCAACGAAAACAACATCGCTTTGATGGTTACCAAGCAGAGCCGGTCTGGCCCATGCGAGGTATTCGGTTATACGCTTCTGCGCTTTGCCGCCCACGGGCACCAGTCTTTGCCGTTCGCCTTTCCCCGTAACCTGGATGAAGCCTGCTTCAAGGTTGATCTGGAGCATTCGGCAGTTTATCAACTCTGAAACCCTCAGCCCGGAACCATAAGCAAGTTCGAGCATGGCGGCATTTCTTGCCCCGCGGGGTTTACTGGTGTCGGGGCAGTCCAGCAACCGGTCTACCTCTTTACGTTTAAGGACAACCGGAAGTTTTAAACCTGTTTTTGGCAAATCTATTCCGGCGGTAGGGTCCCGGGATACCAGCCCTTCTTTTTTTAAAAAATTGAAAAGGCCTCTCACTGCTACCAGCCGCCTGGCCCTGGTTCGGCTGCTAAGACCTTTTCGTTGCATGGAGATTATATATTTCAGGACAGTGGCCGTATCTACGGAATCAAGTCCTGACAGCCGGCAGTGCTCGACAAAGGCAATGAAATCGTCCAAATCAGAAGAATAAGCCTGGATTGAATTTGCGGCCAGTCCTTTTTCTACAGTCAACTGGGCAATATACAGGTCTATAAGCTTGAAAGAATCCATTTACATATCAAACCGGTGCAAAAATCTGGATTGCAGGTTCTGCAAAATCATCGAAAATAATCATCTGGATTCCAACTGCGTTCCAGACTGTTTAAAACCTGCCCGCCTTCGTCGGTTACCAGGACCTGATTTTCAAGACGTACCCCGCCCCAGCCGGGAAGATATATTCCTGGCTCAATAGTAACTATCATGCCAGGTTTCAGGCATGTGTTTGTTCTTGAGTTAAGATGCGGATCTTCATGGACGGCCAAACCTGTCCCATGCCCAAGGCCGTGGGTAAAACGTCCCTTGAAGGCGCCGGCATCAATGAAGTCGCGAGCGGCTTTATCCACAGAGACTGCTTTTATGCCGGGTGATATGCTCGAGGCGGCTATTTCTTGTGCCCGTCTGACTGTTTCAAAAACCTCGATAAATTTATCATCAGGCTGGCCCAGAACAACTGTGCGGGATATATCCGAACAATATCCGTACGAATTCGCGCCCCAATCACAAAGTACCGGTTCTCCTGAAAGGATAACTTTTGATCCGGGACGTCCGTGGGGCAGGGCGCTGTTGGCTCCTGAAATTACCATGGGTTCGAAAGCGACTTCATCTGCACCTTCCTCGCGGATGGCTTTTTCAAGCTCCCAGGCAGCCTCTATTTCAGTCATTCCGGGCTTCAGCTTTTCAAGAAACACCGGAAAGGCTTTTTCGGCAATTTCCAGGGCCCGGCAGCTGGCATCTATTTCGCTTTGAGACTTGGTAAGTCGCAGGGTTTCGACCAAATTACGGCAGTCGACCAGCCTGATATTTCCAGGGCAGGTCTCCAAAGCACCTGCCAAGCGACGATAGCGGTGGTAAGTAAAACCATGGCTTTCAAACCCAACTTTTTTCAGTTTCCATTGAGCGGCCAAATCTGCCAGCGTTTTTTCCAAACCGTCGTCAGCAAGCTTGATTTGCCATCCGGTAGATTCCTGTTTGGCCTGATCCAAATACAAGTTGTTGGTAACCAGCGCCTGGTGGTTGGCTGTAATCAGCAGGATACCGGCGACTTCATCAGGCAAGGCGTTGGTGGCACAAAAACCACTCAAGTACAGGCGGTTTTCTTGTACTATTACTGCAAGTGCGTCCAATGCATGCTGAGCAAGCAGTTGACGTAATTTGTCCAGACGGTTTCCATATTCAGCTTTCATGGCTTAAAAATATATAGGTTAAGGTCATGGAAAGCAACCGTCGATTGACACTGGTTCATCCCAGTTGATATAAAACTATGGTTCAGGCGCTTTTACAATTCACCAAAGCTCACCAATGCCGGTTGTAAGCCCGAAGCATAGCTGGTTTATATGAAAGCATGACCGGTGGTAAGAATTTTTGAAAGGCAGTCAGAATGGAAATCATTACTCACAACAGGATTGATCAATCGCTTTGTGGCCGACCGGTTGAACTGGAGGCTGAGCAAAGCAGAGTTGAATTGGTAACCCAGGAAAACATGGCCGTTGATGACAAGGGGCTAGTACACGGTGGATTTATTTTTGGCTTGGCAGACCATGCTGCCATGATTGCTGTCAATCATCCCAATGTTGTTCTGGGGGCTGCCGAAGTAAGGTTTTTGAAACCTGTTAAAGCCGGGCAGAAAGTAGTGGCTGTCGCCAGGATTCAAGAAAAAAGCGGTAAGAAGTGCATGGTCAAAGTCGATGTAAGCCGTTTGGGAGAAAGTGTTTTCGAGGGAATTTTTACTTGTTTTATCCTGGATAGTCACGTTCTGGAATCCTAAATTCAGCTGGTACCAATAAGAGGTCGGACAGCCTTGAACAAAGCTTCAGCCAGCCCTGAGACGCCCGGTCTTCATGTATACATAAGCAACCGTCTGGAACCGCTTTCCAGAGCATTAGCCTCGCTGATGGACACCGGAAAAGATCTGGCCCGCCAGGACAATGTCTTGGCCCCTGAAACAATAGTCGTTCAAAGTACGGGGATGCAGCGTTGGCTTTCCATGGCTCTGGCTGATCTTCTGGGTGTTTGTGCCAATATCAGGTTTCTCTTTCCGAATGAGTTGCTTGATCTGCTGGTTTTTGACTTAAAAGGGGAATATGGATCAACAGCCGATCAGCCCGATCCCTGGGAGCCCGATATCCTGGCTTTCCGAGTGCTTAAAATCCTGGGAAATGATCTTGATAATCCGGCCTATCAATCACTTAAGCAATATCTAGCACCGGGAGATACACCATTTAAGCGTTACCAACTGGCATTGTCCATTGCCAAAGTCTTTGATCAATACCAGGTTTTTCGGCCCCGGATGCTGATGCAATGGCAAAAGGGTAAAAGGGTAGTTCAAAAACATGCCAGGTGGCAGGCAAGAATATGGCGGTCCCTTGTGAACAACTGCAATACCGCCAATCGCTCGATACGTCATGAAGAACTGATCAGTCTGCTGGCAGACAACAGCCTAAAGGGTGATTTGCTCCCCCATAGGGTTACCATGTTTGGAATAACCCACCTGCCGCCTTTTCATCTCAGTGTTTTTGAATCATTGTCCTCGAAAATCCCTGTTTACCTTTTCCTGGTTAATCCTTGTCGGGTTTTCTGGGCTGATATCCTGGGCCCATTTGAACAAGTTCGCATCAAAAGGCAACATGCAGAGCACTGGACAAATGGCAGCATGTTACATCTTTATACAGGTAACCGCCTGTTGGCCCTGTGGGGCGGCATGGGCAGATCTTTTTTTGAACAGATAACCGGGCTTGAAAGCTTGGAGAAAGAGTTTTTTGAAGATCCAGGAAACGATTCAGTTCTGAACTGTGTTCAAAAGGACATACTTGACCTGTCAGAGGAACAGACCCGTAACCAAACCGAAAAAGATTTGTCCTCCATTGAAAATGACCAAAGCATCCAGGTTCATGTTTGTCACAGCCCCATGCGTGAACTTGAGATTCTGCATGACAATCTTGCACATCTACTTGAAACTTATCCTGATCTAAACTGCAATGACATTCTGGTGATGACCCCTGAGCTTGAAAAATATGTGCCTTTAATCCATGCAGTTTTCGGTAAACAAACTACCGGTCGTCCCAGATTGCCATATACGGTTGCGGACAAGACCGATCTTTCTACTGATTCAACAATCAGAACCTTTATGAAAATATTAGAACTACCCAGCTGTCGCATGCAAGCAAGCCTTGTTCTGGATTTGCTGGAATCTGAATCAATTTGTGCCAGGTTCGGCATTGACGGTGAACTCAAGGCTGACTTCGGCAAATGGATTTCCGAAGCCGGAATACGCTGGGGTATTGATGCCACTGACAGGCAAAAATACATTCCTGGCGCCGATGAACACAACACTTGGACCATGGGCCTGGACCGCCTTATTTTAGGCAGTGTCATGCAACCCAAAACAAAGCTTGTCGGGGGGCTGTTGCCGGCAGGGCAGGTCCATGGCAGGCAGGCTGTCGGCTTGGGACGTCTCATAGCTCTGTTTGAAGCTGTGGTCGAAATCAGGCGCAAGCTTCAGGGCAATCGAAGCGGTCTGCAGTGGCCTGTACTGCTAAATGAAATCACTGACAGGATTTTTGAAGAAAAAGGACAGTGGTCGACCGCTTTAGCCGAATTAAAGAGGATTATAGGTTATTTTGGACAATGCCTTGAACTGGCGCAATGCGATTCAGATCTGTCGGTTGATATTATTAAAAACTTTATAAAAAACCAAATAGAAAATAAGGGGACCGGGGCCGGATTTCTCAGCGGAGGTATTACTTTTTGTGCCATGTTACCCATGCGTAGTATACCGGCAAAGGTGATTTGCCTGCTGGGAATGGGGCAAGGCTGCTTTCCACGCAGTGACCATCGTGTCGGCTTTGATTTAACAAACAGCTACCCAAGACCATGGGATCGAAGCCGGCGCTCAGACGACATGTACCTTTTCCTTGAATCCTTATTATCTGCCCGCAGGATATTTTATGTAAGCTATGTGGGACGTGACATAAATGATAATGCAACCATTCCCCCAAGTTCGATGGTAAGCCAGTTGCTGGACTATTTGTCGGAACGTTTTAATAAACCCGGGCGGAAATGGGTTACGGAACATAAACTGCACGGTTTTGACCCTGATTATTTCAACGGCCGGGATTCCAAAATGTTCAGTTTCAGCCAGCAGGATTTTTTGGCCTGCAAAGCAGCCAGTGATACCAAGGGCAATAACAATAAGCTTGAGTCCCTGATCCAAAAACAGCCTTTGCCTGAGCCTTCAAATAAATGGAAAAGCCTTACCCTGGAGGAATTGAAAGATTTCTTTATTCATCCCTGCCGTTTTGTTCTCCAAAACAGGCTTGGAATAAGCTTTCCAACCCCCAAAATGCTGGTGAGGGACTCGGAAAATTTTTCCCTCCAGGGACTGGACAGGTACAGGATCTCTCAAGAAATCATGGAAGGACGCATCCACGCAATTGATCATGAACACTTGCAAGCCTTGATAAAGGCCCATGATGTCCTTCCCCATGGAACAATGGCTGAAACTATATATAAAAACCTTGCAACAGAAGCCGATATCTTCCTGGAAACCTTAAACAAAGTTATCGGGGGCCATAACCCGTCGCCCATTTTAATTTCAGTTTCTTACGAAGGGTTCAAGATAACCGGAAGGCTGGATGGTATTTATAATAAGGGGCAAATTATCTACCGTTTTGCCCGCTTAAAGGCCAAAGACATTGTGCGTGCATTTGTTGACCATTTATTTTTTCAAATCGATGATCAGGTAAAAGGACCCAAATATACTCGCTTGATTGTCCAGAATGACATTTGGAAGTGGAAACCTTTAGTAAAACCAGAGATTATTCTGAAATCATTGCTCAAACTTTACTGGAAAGGTTTGACAAGTCCATTGCCGTTTTTCCCAGAACCATCGCTGGAGTATGCCAGAAGGGTACTTTTAATGGGCCAAGACAAGGCCTTTGCCCTGGAAGCCGCTCGTAAAAAATTGCCCGGTAATTTTTTCAACGGACAGGCACGCAACACTGATCCTTATCTTGAGTTTTGTTTTGGTTGTGACCCTGAACTCAATCGCAGATTCGAAGAAACAGCCATGGAAGTGTTTGGGCCTATTTTCAGCTTCAGAGAAAAAGCTAAGAATTGAGCAAAGTCGATTTTATATGTGATATTATTGTATTGTAGCCATAAAACAAGGCAAAAAGGTAAAACTGTGAAGCAGACAGATAGCGCAAAAGCCAGATATCAGAAAATTTATCCTGTATCATGGGAGCAGTTACATCGCGATGCTCGTGCCCTGGCCTGGAGATTAGTGGAATTGGGAAGTTGGAAGGGGATTATTGCCATAACCCGTGGAGGTTTGGTTCCAGCTGCTGTTATTGCCCGTGAGTTGGAAATCCGCCTTATAGATACTGTATGTATGGCAAGCTATGACAGGCAGTCCCAGGGTAAGTTGAAAGTATTAAAACGCGTTAAAACAGATGGACAAAACTGGCTCTTAATCGATGATTTGGTCGATACAGGGCAAACCGCCAAAGCGGTGCGAACAATGCTTCCTCAAGCCCATTTTGCTACAGTTTATGCCAAACCGGCCGGACGGCCGGTTGTTGATACCTTTATAACCGAAGTCAGTCAGGATACCTGGATTCTTTTTCCATGGGATTCAGGAGCATCATTCGTTGAGCCGATTATCAGCCTCCAGAATAATGGTAAAAAATCACCTTGATCGGTTGGTTTGCCGTTTGACCCAGGTGAGCAAATGTGAATCTCGCCGCAAAAGAAAGTCGATTTAAATAAAATATCAAAAGTGCAATTCAATACCAAGACTGATTACATCATCGGTAAATTCCCAGCTGCGTGGTTCATCAAGATCAAACTTGTAATGCTGGTAAGATAAAACAATAGCTGCATTGTCCACCAGATAGAATCCCAATCCAAGACCGTAAGCGAAATAACCTTCACTGTCCAGGAAACTCATAATTTCAGGTGCCCATTCCAGTTTGCCGCGTACTTCCAAAGCAAGAGGAACCAGTTTCCTGGGAAGCATATAACCGGCATTAAGCGTAAATGCCACGTTGCCGACATCACTAGAGGTACTGTATTGCTCTACTTTGCCACCAATTCCCTTTAATCCAATTTCACAGGCCAGACCTGGAGCCAAGGCATCGTTTCCTACCGCCAGGGATATAGTTCCAAAGCTGTATTGTTTATTATCGTAGTCAGCGTAATTACCTGAAAATCCATATTTCATATATCCGGTAGCCAAATACTTCTGGTGATAGAAGCTGCCGTTGATATAGGAAGATCCGGCTTTGAGTGTAAGTTGGTTTCCGTCGGCATGAACCATAAGCGGTATCGCAAATATAATAGATACGGCCAAAACAAGAGTAATAACGGATTTTTGCATTTGTTCCCCCTAAATTAATCAGCGCCAGCGCCGAACAGTAAAAGTGGCATCTGCTTATCAAGGCAGTCTGCGCTTGTCAATCGCAGCAGCTCGCTGTTTGGTATATGAATTTTTAACCAAGTCCCATGAAAAAATGATTAACGCCGACCAGATCAGGCAGAAGGTGACCATAAGCGGCCAGGGGAAGGGCTCACGGTAATAAAAAAGTCCGATTAAAAATGTGGAACTGGGAGCAATATACTGCATGAACCCAACCGTATGTAGAGGTACTCTCCTTGCACCCAGGGTAAAAGTAACCATTGGCAGAGCCGTTAGAGGGCCGGTGCCTGCCAACAACAGATATACGTTAATATCCCAGCCTGTTGAAACCGGTGAAAAGGTTTTACGATAAACTATCAGTGGCATTGCTAAAATGGCAAGCAGAATCATCTCTACCCAAAAGCCGTCAACAGCCCCCAAAGGCGAAGTTTTCCTGAGCAATCCATAGAAACCAAACAGAAAGGCCAGCGACAAGGCAATCCATGGCGGAACCTTTACGGCGACCATGTAAAAAATTACTCCAAATGCTGCCAGAAAGACAGCAATCTTCTGAAATCGGCTTAGTTTTTCCTTGAGAAAAACAGCCCCTAAAAGTACACTGACCAGTGGATTAATATAGTAGCCCAGGCTTGATTCAAGAATATGTTGATTGTTGACGGCCCACACGTATATCAGCCAATTGGCCCCCAATAACAGTGCGGGTAGAAACATCCAGGGCAATAACCGAAGGTTGAACAGCCGGGCAATGGAAACTGATTTGCTGGATGACAGGCGGATCCATATAAAAAATGGAGAAATGCATACCAATGACCAAATAACCCGAAATAAAATAATATCGAAAGCCGGAACCATGCTTAACTGTTTCCAATACAGCGGAGCAAGGCCCCAAATTGTGAAAGCTACAAGCAGGAATGCTATTCCTGGCCCCTGTAACTTGGTAATTTTGGTCAATTTGGACTCCATTGGTAGCGCAAATTAAGAAGCGAATCTGAATACCTTATATAAACACGAAAAACAAGACTTGGTTTGATGCCTCATACATGGATAATAGGCGCGGGCAAGTTCGGAAAGCGGGCTGCCAGGATGCTTGCAGCAAGTCACGGAGCTGGCCATATAACAATTGTAGATCCAGATCCGGAAGCAATCAAAGCGGTCGAATGCAATTCTATCAACCAGGATGGAATTTCCTTTCTATCAACATTTGGCAAAGAACAAGGTGAGGACTGGGTAATTCCGGCATTGCCCCTGCATCTTGCCTTTGAATGGTTAAAGATGAGATGGCGGTATCGTTTCAGATTTGAAAAAATCGAGCCACCTGATCTTTTGCTATCCGGATTGCCTAACGTGTTTTGTGATGATGCTGGAAGGCTGTATGCAAGTGTAGCCGATTTCCTCTGTCCTGAGGATTGTCCGGAACCAAAAGCATATTGCTATTACAGCGGCCGTAAACGGAAATATGATTTGTTTGATTTTATCAAAAAGCTGGGTGACGAAAATTTTTTTTCAATCGTAATAAGAAGCCATCAAAGAGCAAATGGGGTAGGAGGTTTCAAGGTCAACGCTTTGCTTGAGGCTGAAAAAAAAATTATATATGATAATGAAAACCAACCAGTTTTGCTGGCCACAGCCTGCCGTTGCCATTCTGTTATCGATATCTTTAATAAATGCATCATAAAAAGACAGGCTCTAAAAAAGCTCGATAAAGCGATGGGGTTTGCTTGACAATTGGATTAAGGGTAGCTAAAAGCCCTTGAAAAACATTTTGTAAATGCCTGGATGGCGGAATTGGTAGACGCAAGGGACTTAAAATCCCTCGGTACTGAGTACCGTGCCAGTTCGATTCTGGCTCCAGGCACCAATATCAACGGGCCAAGTCTGACAGGCATGGCCCGTTTGCATATTTTTGGCAGAGATTTTGCAATATTTTGTAAAAGATTTTTAAAGGCCGTGATAAATTTTTCATCAAGATTTCCATATAAGTGACGATATATTATTAAGAAGCACTGGTTTAATACAAAGAGGGCTCCATGATTTTTTATCTTCCATTAGCAGCCGGAATTTTCATGATGCTTTATGTTTTGCACCTTATGGCAAGACTGAGAGATTGTTTTCAGGAAAAGGAAAAACATCTGGCTTCTGACCGTTAAAAAAATTAATTTAGAATAATATCCCCAAATATTTTTCCTCTGGCTGTGTAATAAATTTTAAATTTAAGCCTGGTCTTTAAACAGCAGATGCGAATGTATAACGCCATTTAATTGGCGTGGCTATCCCTATAATTGACACCGCAGCGGGACATACTCTGAACTTAAAGCATTGCGCAATCCACTTTTGAGGTACGAATTTCCTCCATATATAAAAATATATGAACTATTTAAGCTCAAACTGGCGCAATTTTAAAATCTGGCAATATTATTGCATTAATTTACCAGTGAAGCCTGCTTCTTACATCCCTCCTTTTCCGCCGGGTGGTCCATATTTAGGATAATACATGGGCCACCCTTTTTATGGCCCGCTTAGCAGTTTGAATCCGGTATAAAATTTTGCAAGCCCTAAG
>JALVQM010000135.1 GCA_027025615.1 Desulfobacteraceae bacterium
ATATCTGTGTACCTCAACAAGCTGCATTGCCTGCCTGCGGATGGCGGCGGTATCCTTCTCATTGTTACCAGCATTTCGATTTGACTGTTTGTCATTGCCTATTTTTTTCAATTCCGATTTCAGGGTCTGTTTAACTTTTTTATAACGTCTTATGGGTATCAACCAAAAGCGAACGATGATATAGCCGCACATTCCAGCTATAAAACTGGCCGTAGCGGCAAGATATAACGGATTCATTTTACCTCCTCGCCCCTGACAGTATCATCAAGCCACACCAAACCGGATTCGAAAACTGATTCAATTAACAGAAGATATGCATCCTTATTTTGTATCCTGTAAATCTTTCTCAGCAATTTCCGGCCATCAACCATGGTCAGGGCAAAATAGCTCCATAGTCCTTTCATCTTGTTCAACAAGTGGCCGGGCTTACGGAATATTGCTTCGTAGGATGTCATAAGTTCGCAATGGAAAGCTTTGAAAAGTTTCCTGCGCTGAAGTTCAGAGAAATATTTACCCCGTATCTCCCCTGGTAAAAACGGGTTGGCAACCACACCTCTACCTATCATCCACCTTTTTTGGCAGGATAACCTGTTTTTAACCATATCGAAATCTTTGACGCTAAAAATATCACCATTGTAGACTACCTCTGCCTCAAGGCGCTCAGCGGCCTGGATATAGCCTTGCAGGTCCACTTTAGCAGAATACATCTGAACTGCGGTACGAGGATGAATTATAACTTTATCAATCGGATATCGATTTAAAACGGGTATGAGCGCGTTTATTTCAGAAGCAGAATAACGGCCCAGCCTGGTTTTGATCGATAATTTCATTCCACCAGGTAAACCGCTTAGAACCCTGTCCAGAAATGCATTGACCCTATCCGGCTCGGGTAACAGGCCAGAGCCGCGTCCTTTTTTTACCACCCTGGCAAAAGGACATCCAAGGTTCCAGTTGATTTCTCTGTATCCCCGCCTTGCAAGCTCCCTGGCTAGAGGCAGAAAGTTTTCAGAAGACTTTGAAAGGATTTGCGGAACCACCGGCATCAGCCTGTTGTTTTCCGGCAGAACATCCCTTAAATGGGTGGGTTTAATCTTGTGTCCCCTGACTGTCGCCAGAAACGGGGCCAGGGCTCCATCAAGTCCTGGAAAATGTTTTGCATAGGTGTTGCGGAATACGTAATCCGTAACACCTTTTAAAGGAGCCAGGTAAAGTTTTTTGCTGAACCGCCTCATCCCTTGAACTGTTCACCCAGGAAAGCAGCCCGGTTCATCGCAGCCCGAGCAGAATCTCCCAGGGCGTTCTTTAGCATAAACCAATATAAAGATGATTTGGAATTAAATCCGCAAAGAAAAGCCCCCTTTTCCAAAGGAGAACCAAAATTTCTAAGTTTTGCCGCAACCAGCCTTCCATTATTGACGTAAAAAACCAGATTATCGGCAAGACTGCTGCTAAATTCTGAGGAAGGAATGAAATCGACCCTGGCAATATTGCCTGCACCCACTTCAACAGCATTTACTTTGCCCACGGTCGTTCCGTTAAAAACGACTTCATCGCCAAACAACAAGGGTGGACGATCAAACATTACGCTTACCGAATTGCCGGTCCTTGTTTGAAGACAACCTGAAAGAACAACCAAAGTATAGATAGCTATCAATGTACCTAACCTGCCCAATCTCATTTTTCCTCCCAAGATGGTATACTTATTTTCGGCGTATATTCGGATGCTATGGAAAGGCGAAGAACCCACATAAACCCCTAACTAAGGAACCTCATGCCGCTGAAATCTCTATCAAAGAGATGGTTGAATTGCAAGGATTGAGCATTGGGCAACCCCCTTGACAGTCGAATACATCCAGTCGACTCCAGCAAAGAATTATGTTGCACTATGTTGCGCATCATTATATGCAACATTTTCAAAACACATTTTTGTTATTATTTT
>JALVQM010000136.1 GCA_027025615.1 Desulfobacteraceae bacterium
CGGTCGTCACTTACGATCTTGCCCGCCAGATTGACGGTGCCAGGAAAGTGTCCTGTTCCCGGTTTGCCCGGGAAATCGTAGAGCGCATGGGATGAGGATACGGCAGTCTTTAAAGCCGCCAAATGGCGTTGGACAGGCAGCCGGGTTGGGTAAATTTATAAGAAAAGGGCTAAAGCAAACTCTAGGGCTGCTATATCCGGCATGTTGCGCCGGCTGCGGGCGGAATTTCAGACCTGCACCTGCAGATATCCGGAACTGTTTCCTTAAAAGGCTGGGTGACCATCTCTGTCCCGAATGCATGTCAAAGGCAGAGCCCATCAAGCCACCATGGTGCAGTATTTGTGGGCTGCCGTTTACGGCAAAAGTAGGGCCGGACCACCTTTGCGGAGGTTGCATCAGGAAGCCCCCGGTCTACGCCAGGGCGCGGGCTGTTTTTGTATTCCAGGATCCTGTCCGTCGCCTTATTCATGGCCTCAAATATGCCGGGCAGGTTAACCTTGCCAAACCCCTGGGGGAGATCCTGCTTCAATGCCTGTTCCAGTATTGGCCGGACAACGGGATCGATCTGGTTATGCCTGTTCCCCTGTATCCTGCAAAAGAACGCCGCCGGACTTTCAATCAGGCCTGGCTGATGTTGCGCAGCTGGAAAGCGGCGATACGGGAATTTGGGTTTGCTGATCCGCCCTTTGGTTTGCAGAAACAGGTCCTTGTCCGTCGGCGGGATACGGATTCTCAGGCTGGATTGAACCGGGAGCAGCGCAGGAAAAATATCAGGCGGGCCTTTGAAGTTGTCAGACCGGAGCTGGTGGAAGGCAAAAACATACTCCTGGTGGACGATGTGTTGACCACCGGTGCAACTGCTGAAGCCTGCAGCCGGACACTTTTACATAGCGGTGCAAGACAGGTCGATGTGCTGGTATTGGCAAAAGTTGTTTAGCCGTTATGCGGATTAAATAAATCTCATATGTTCAGAGGAACCTGAAGCAGGCTGCAGTCACAACCGGCTGCAGGCCGGCAAAGATATCGGATATCTTGTACATTCATTATGTTTGTTATTCGCAAAGACAATATGCTCTGGTGGCGCTTCAGGCAACTTGATAAAATTGGCGGGCTGGTTCATGGTATTTTCGGACCGGATTTTTCAAGCCGGGAACCTTGTGGCCCTTTCAATACATCGTTTGCAGCCGGCCAGCCCAGGGAGCACGTGTTGCAATGGCGTCGTAAGCTAGGCCGGGTTCTTGGTTCCGAGAAGGTGGTCTTTCTGAACCAGGTGCATGGAGAAAATGTCCTGGTGTTAAATGGCAAAGGGACATGGGGACCCGGGATGCCGGGGGCCAGGGCCGATGCCGTCATTACCCGGCAAAGGGACAGACTTCTTGTAATTCAGGTGGCCGATTGCCAGGCGATTATGATGGTAGATCCCCGGGAAAAGGTTGTAGCCAATGTTCATGCCGGCTGGCGGGGAAGTGTGGCCGATATTGCCGGCAAGACAGTTGTTGCCATGGAACGTTATTTCGGCAGCCGATCAAGTGACCTGGTGTGTGCCATAGGTCCCAGCCTTGGACCGTGCTGTGCAGAATTTGTCAATTTTGCCCGTGAGCTGCCCGAAACATTTACAGGGTACAAGGACGGGAACAGGCGTTTTGATTTCTGGCAGATAACAGCCGATCAGTTGAAATCCGTCGGTGTCAGGCCGGAAAACATTTTACAAAGCAGGATTTGTACCCGCTGTAACCCTGCCTTGTTCTATTCTTACCGTGGCCAGAAGACACCCTTACGGTTTGCCGCAGCCATAGGCTTGTTGTGATTCCGCTCAGGCGAGGTTGAAAATGGATCTTCAGAAAACAATCGTTATTGCCAACGAGATGCTGGCACCTTCCTGTTTCAGGATTTCCCTTGAATGCAGACCACCCCTAAGCGAGGCTGTCCCGGGCCAGTTCGTAATGGTCAGGGTGGAAACCGGCAACGGTCCTTTCTGGAGACGACCTTTTTCAGTGGCAGGTCTGGTCCTTGATGGCGGCCTGACCCGGGGCATTGAGCTTATCTACAAGGTGGTCGGCAAGGCTACGGCGGCCATGTCCGCCTTGAAGCCGGGGCGGCGGCTTGATTTGCTGGGACCACTGGGCCATGGTTTTGAACTTTCCAAAGGGTTGAAGCCGGTTTTCCTGGCTGCCGGAGGTATTGGAATAGCACCTGTCAGGTTTCTGGCCCAGGTACTGGAAAAATACGGTCATACTGGAGAACTCCATTTTTTCCTGGGCGGTCGCTCGTCCGACGATCTTTTATGCCGCAAGGAGCTGGAATCCATGAGTCTTGAACTGCACTTGGCCACCGATGACGGCAGTGTAGGCCATCGCGGTCTGCTGACAGAGCCTCTGGAAAGGCAGGTAGAGAGTTTGAGCCCCGGGATTATTTATGCATGTGGACCAACCGGTATGCTGGTGGCTGTGGCCGACATTGCGCGTCGCCATGACTGTAATTGCCAGGTGGCCGTTGAAACCCTGATGGCCTGCGGTATGGGAGCCTGCCAGGGATGTGCATTGCCCGATGCCGATCGCTCCGGGTTTTACCTTCATGTTTGCCAGGACGGCCCTGTATTTGATGCATCCAAAGTTGTTCTTGCCTGATGGATTTGCAATATAGTCCGATACCTGCGTTGCAATGATTTGCCTGTGCAATTGCACTGTACTTAAATGGTTATAATGGCCTGATATGGTAACAGCCTGCCTTCATCGCGCATTTTTAATTTGACTAGCCTGGGCCCATGTGGTAATTGCTTGTCGTTCGCTGGGCGGTTTTTTCTTGGCGAACGTTTGGTCCGTCCACCGAAAATTAAATGAAACGTGAAACTTATCGAACTTTAAGACAGCTTGCATACTACAGCAGTATCGGGCTGTCGATGGCTCTGGCCATTTTTATAGGCTTGGCCATCGGGGTTTACCTGGACCGCGTTTGGGATTCATCGCCCTGGATGACGTTGATTTTCCTGATCCTGGGAATTGCGGCCGGATACAAGAACCTCGGCCTGGCCATAAAGAAAAGCCGTAAACTTTGAACATGCGGGGTTCCGAAAAATTTATCCGGAGCCGTTGAGCGGGTAACGTGAGCATTCAAAGACGACTTTTATTTATTATTACCAGGGCAAACTGGATTTTTCTGGTCGCAGCCAGTCTGGCAGGGATACTGTGGACGCCGGCTGCATTTGCCAAGGGGATTGTTTTTGGAGGACTTATTGTCACCATCAATTTCCACTTGCTGGCCAGAACCCTGAAGAAGTCTTTGACTCCGCCCCATTTGGCTTCTCACAATGTTATTTTGGCCAAGTATTATGTGCGTTTTATCGTTAGCGGAGTAATAATTTTCTTTTTGATCAGCAAGCATGTGGTTGACCCGCGCGGTCTTTTCATAGGTCTTTCCGTGGTGGTAGCCAGCATTATGCTGGCCACCGTGGTTGAGATCACCAAACTTATTTTCAAGGAGGCGGTATAAGGATGGAACACCCCTATCTGTTTTTCGTCAAGCTGTTCGAGCTCATAGGGTTGGGGGATTTTGCCCATCAGAACGTACACGTGATTTACTCATGGGTCCTGATGGCGTTTCTGATCATCGCCGGCGCCCTGATGTCAAAAGGGGTCAAGTTGATTCCGGGCAAAGCTCAGAACCTGGCCGAAGTTATCATCTCTGGTATTGAGGAATTCATGGTCGACACCATCGGTGAGGAGGGTAGGTGGCTGTTTCCCCTTGCAGGAACGGTTTTTATCTATATCTTCATCGGCAACCTGATAGGTATCATCCCGGGTTTCATGCCGCCCACTTCGAACCTCAACACCACCCTTTCCTGTGCAGTCGTGGTTGTGTTTTTTACCCACGTCATCGGTGTCAAGTATCACGGGGTGGCTTATATCAAGCACTTCCTGGGACCGGTCTGGTGGATGTCGCCGCTTATTTTCGTAATCGAGATTATCGGCCACCTGGCGCGGATTCTTTCCCTGTCCTTCCGTCTGTTTGGAAATATGATGGGCCATGAAATCGTGCTCACCATCTTGTTTTTCCTGGCCGGGGCCTTTTTCGCACCCCTGCCTATCATGGTCCTGGGGGTTTTCGTCGCCTTTGTCCAGGGTTTTGTGTTTTTCCTGCTTTCAATAATCTATTTTTCAGGTGCCATGGAACACGCTCATTAAATAGTCATTTACCAGGCAGATCTGCCAAAGGCCTCATGTTTGCCGGGTAGCCAGGTTTGCCTGCCAGGTGAAAAGCGGTAAAAGCTGATTGGGGATAATAGGAAGAAGCCAAAACATCAAAAGGAGGTAGCGTAGCAAATGGAAGCACAAGCATTACAGTTCTTCATCGCCTGTGTAACGGCAGCTGGTTTTGGAATCGCCATCGCGGCTTTTGGTTGTGGTATCGGACAGGGCCTTGGCCTCAAGGCTGCTGTGGAAGGCATCGCTCGTAATCCCGAGTCTTCCGGTAAGGTAACCGTAACCTTGCTTATCGGTTTGGCGATGATCGAGTCGCTGTGTATCTACGCTTTGGTTGTGGCGCTGATTTTGATCTACGCCCATCCGCAGGCCGGGGCAATTGCCGGCTTGTTTGGCGCCGGTCACTAATCCCGACCGATCTACACAATTTGTCAGGCCGTGGCCCTGTATCAGGGTTACGGCCTTTTTTATGGGGTATTGCAATAAGTTGTCAGGGAAATTTTGTTTTCCGGTCCGGTTCGCGCAGTTGTCCGATCATGCATGCAGAATTGAAGCTAAAAAGCGTCCTGTGTGGGATTCCGGCACTAGAGCCACTTCTTCAGGCGTGCCGCAGGCTACAAGCCGACCACCATCATCTCCGCCCTCAGGCCCCAAATCTATCAGGTAGTCTGCGGTCTTGATGACATCAAGATTGTGTTCGATTATAACAACCGTATTTCCGGCATCTACCAGTCGGTTCAATACAAAGAGCAGTTGCTTGATATCTTCCATGTGCAGGCCTGTGGTGGGTTCGTCAAGCAGGTAGATTGTACGGCCGGTACTTTGTTTGCTTAGTTCCCGGGCCAGTTTTACCCGCTGGGCTTCACCACCGGAAAGGGTATTGGCCGGTTGCCCAAGCCTGATATAGCCCAGGCCCACCATTATCAGTGTTTCCAGCTTTTGCCGGATCACCTTGATTGGTGAGAAAAAATCCATAGCCTGGTTAACGGTCATATCCAACACTTCGGCGATATTCCTGCCTTTGTAACGCACTTCGAGGGTTTCCCGGTTATAGCGTAAGCCTTTGCAGACATCGCAGGTAATGTAAATGTCCGGCAAAAAGTGCATTTCGATTTTGATTATTCCGTCGCCTTTGCATGCTTCGCAACGTCCGCCTTTTACATTGAAGCTGAATCGTCCCGGACGGTAGCCACGGGCACGGGCCTCCTGTGTTTTAGAAAAAAGTTCCCTGATGAAATTGAAAACACCAGTATAGGTGCCCGGGTTTGAACGCGGTGTTTTCCCAATGGGTGACTGATCGATATTGATCGCCTTGTCTAAGTGTTTCAGACCGTAAATCCGCTTGTAGGGACCAGCCCTGCGTACGGAACGGTTGAGGTGCTGAAGAAGGGCGGGGTAAAGGGTCTCCAGTACGAGTGAAGATTTGCCTGACCCTGACACGCCGGTTACACAAACCAGGCACCCGAGAGGGATGCGGACCTCCGGGGTTTTGAGGTTGTTCAACGAGGCACCCTGAATGCCGAGCCATTGCCTCGGGCTGCGGCGGTGGGCCGGGATTTCAATTTTTTGCCTGCCGGCCAGGTATTGGCCTGTAAGGGATTGCTCGCAGTCCGGTATTTCATCTGGCGGACCGGCAAAAACTACTTGGCCCCCCTTGGCTCCGGCCCCCGGTCCCATGTCGATAACGTAATCAGATGCCTCGATAGTTTCGCGGTCATGTTCAACCACCAGGACAGTGTTGCCCATGTCTCTCATCCTTGTCAGAGTCGACAAAAGGCGGCGGGTGTCACGGGGGTGCAGACCTATACTGGGTTCGTCCAGGACGTAAAGCACGCCGGTGAGTTTTGAGCCAATCTGGGTAGCCAGGCGGATACGCTGACTTTCGCCGCCAGACAGGGTGTGGGC
>JALVQM010000137.1 GCA_027025615.1 Desulfobacteraceae bacterium
CTCCATACCCAGGCTTACGACGGTGAAGACCGGGAGGGCTATGGAGTTGCCCTTGGTTTTGACCAGGGTCCCAACATTGGATACGTTAGTGTCAAGCTGGTTGAGCGTAACAGGCGACACCGCAGCTCCAACGAGATAGCCGAGGCTTTGCGCCGGGAAGTGAAGAAGATTCCGGGGCTGGCAAGCATAGAAGTATCAGTGGAAAGCATAACCGCGGCTGCCCTGAGCGGGGGGGCACGGCCGGTCAGTCTTGAGATCCAGGGCAGCGATCTGGATCAGATTGTCGCCTATGGCAGGCGTCTGAAGGCCGACATGGAAAAGATCCCCGGCCTGGTGGACATTATCATCAGCCAGCGGCCTCCACGGCCCGAGCTGTGGGTGGAAATAGACCGTACCAAGGCCGCCCGCCTGGGGCTGAACACAGCCATGATCGGGGCCACCCTGCGCAACTATTATTACGGATTCGAGGCCACCACCATACGGGATGCGGGTGACAGTTACGATATCTTCACCCGTATTACCGAAAGCGACAAGAATCGCCTGGATACCCTGGACCAGGCGCCCCTGGTGACAGCTGACGGGCGTGTGGTGCCCCTTTCCAGCGTGGCCGATATCGTTCGCGGTTCAGGCCCCATTGAGATCCAGCGCAAAAACCGCCAGCGCATGGTCAAGGTGGAGGCCGATCTTTACCGTTTGAGCCTGGGGCAGGCCAAAGAGGAGATCAAGCGCCTGTTGGAGGCTGATCCCCCGCCCATGGGAACAACTGTTCACTTTGGTGGTGACATCGAAGAACAGAAAAAAGCTTTCCGGGATATGACCATTCTGCTTTTTATGGGAATCGGTCTGGTTTACATGCTGATGGCTTCCCTGTTTGGTAATCTAAAGGACCCGCTGATCGTAATGTTTTCGGTGCCCTTTGCCTTCACCGGCGTGCTCTACGCCTTTTACCTTACCGGAACTTCCCTGGGGATCATGTCTTTCATGGGGGTGATCATGCTCATGGGTATTGTGGTCAACAACGCCATCGTCCTGCTGGACTACACTCACCTGTTGCAGAGCCGCGGCAGCGCCCTTTACCAGGCGGTTATCCAGGCCGGACGCAGCCGGCTGCGTCCGGTGCTGATGACCACCCTGACCACATTTTTCGGCATGTTGCCCATGGCCGTTTCCACGGCCGTGGGAGCCGAGGCCTGGAATCCTTTGGGGATAACCATGCTGGGTGGACTTTCTGTTTCCACCCTGGTCAGCCTGGTACTAGTGCCCACCATCTACTACAGGCTTGAAAGCCGCAGGGCAGATGGAAAATGAAAATCAGGCCTGAAGCCAGAGCTGTGGGCCCGTCAAAAACATTATTCGGCAAATCCGTAGTGATAAGCTTCGTAAACAGTTGTTCCACCGAGCAATTGATCTATCTTGGCCTGGATTTCCTGGCGCTGTCGGCTGTTGAGCCAGGCCTGCCAGTGTTCGGATGACTGCCAGGTGCTTATAACAATGAATTGTTCAGGATCATCCAGGCTACGCAGGGTTTCGCCGGAGATATATCCAGGCTGGTCCATGGCAAGGCTGCGCATCTGGCGGAACAAGGGAATCATTTCTCTGGCCTTTTCTGCCTGGACCTTGCGTTTTATCAATATTTTTACTGCCATATTTTCCTCCTTTGCTGCTAAATGCCTGTTTATCCTGCAGCCTGCCGGTCCTGGGAAATCAACCGCAGGGTAAGCCCGGTGCTGGGGCAACGCAGTGGGAAACGTCTCCAGATGGCATTGGCTTGGGCCGCTCTGATCATGTTGGGCCATCCGAAACATCCCCGGCACTGGTTACCGCTTGAAACGCAGGGCGGAGTATTGCCCTTGTGGATTATCTCAGTTTTGTAAATGGATCTGGTCATCGAATCGGCTCCCTGGTTAAATTGCGATCTGTGTTTGT
>JALVQM010000138.1 GCA_027025615.1 Desulfobacteraceae bacterium
CTTTCAGCTTTATTATAAGCGGGCTACAGCTTTGGTAACCGGTCTTTCTGCAAGCAAATTAAGCAGATCGACATTAGACCTGTGAAAAAACTTTAATCTCTCGGGTTATTTCAGCTGATTTAGGCAAGGGCCTTTGCTTTACATACCAATCGAGGCTTTTTCTCAACAGGTAAATGGTTTTTTGAACATCTCCTCGTCAGCCTCGGGAGGTAGCTTGGCAAGAAGGACACTGGAAGTTGTTAAAGTCAGTATCTGAATGGGCAGACTGCCTTTCATGCGTCTATATACATCGTGCCGCAGGCTGGCGCCGAGGCATATTACCGAGTTGCCGCCGGCGGCTTTTAAAATCGTGTCTAATCTGTTTTGTCCAGTCAACCTGTGAACAGTCACTTCTTTGCCTTCTGAATCCAACCAGCCTGATGCCAGATCAAGGCAATGTTCGGCGGCTTTTACAGTGGAAGGTTCTGCATTTTCATCCTTGTACCAGGCAATTTCAATGGGACCGGTTATGGCTGGCAGAAGGTACTTCAGCAGAGGGAATTGCCGACGAGCTGAAGGTGAACCATCGGCACAAATCAAATAACGGCTGTCTGGTCCGCCACCGCGGACTACTAGCAAAGATGTATGAAGATCAAGGGCAAGTTTGCGGGTAACGCTTTGAGCCAAAAGCCTTTTCAAGCGGTTCGGGGGAGGCATGGAAATGATGAACAGCTTGTAATGGCTCTGTTCAATCATGTGGTTCAGAATTTCAATAAA
The DNA here is from genome assembly GCA_027025615.1 of Desulfobacteraceae bacterium. GTDB lineage: Bacteria > Desulfobacterota > Desulfobacteria > Desulfobacterales > Desulfosarcinaceae > JALVQM01. The sequence continues at coordinate 757 of JALVQM010000138.1, forward strand.
ATGACCGAAACATGCGTAGAATGGTATTTTGTTGCCGGCAGGAGTCTTGCCTATAAAAAGGTAACCGTTGGGAGTTTCCCGTATTTGAACTTCACTGGATGGTTCAAGCACTCCTTTTTGAACCAGCTTTTGGGCGGTATTGATTAAGATTTTGATTCCGGTCGGCATCTTGTCTTCAATTTCGACTGGAATTGGGCGACCTATGGGCGGGGGCTCTTCCAGGGTGCTCGCTTCTCTCCTTATGTTTATGAAAGTCAGGTTGGCTTCCAATCGCTGTTGTAATGCGATGGCGAAATCAAGCACCTTGTCAGACTGGGAGCTGCCGTCTGCATAGACTAGAATGTCAATCATTTATCCCAATTCCTTAGCTTAGAGTGAAGTATCGTTTCAATAAATAGACGATATATAGAAGCAGCTTATTCAAAAACAGCCATAATTTTGTTTTCCCTGGAAACAGTTGTCTATTCAGGAAGTCTGCAGATCCGCGGGTTGACTTCCTCACCAAAAATTTTCCAGTTTCCTTTTTTCAATTCCGGGCATTCCTTGAAAACAATTACAGAACAAGCTGCACATACAGCGGGGCAGAAGCTTTCCTGCATTGCGCGGACAATGGCAGCCCCTGTCCTTGTTCGAACGTGGGAATGGCCGATTTCCTTAAGTAGTCCTGAGTTTTTGATTACCTCGAAAACCCGGTGGTTGACTCCAGACAGGTAAAGCCCACCCCCTCTCCGACCAAGCTCTCCAACAACGATTTCCATTAGATGGATTCCGCTGGCATCCATGGTGTTAACTTTGTGCATCCTGATAAGCAGGTTCGGCATATGGGGGTGATTACGCAGGCGACGTTGCAGCTCTTCCAGAACAAAAGTTGCTGATCCGAAAAAAATAGAGCCTTCCACCTGGATTACGTCCATCTGACAGCATATTTCCGCGTACTTTGATTTGACCATTTTGCCGCTTTCCAGGTCAGGGATTACGGAGTATATTCGGGGATGGGAGGTTGCTGCCAAATGCAGGCCGATTGATAACATTACCCCGACGTAAATGGCGAACTCAATGCTAAGCAACAAGGTGGAAAGAAATGTTACAATGAGTACAGCGGCATCGGCTCTGGTTGATTTAATAGTTCGCAGTATATCCTGTTTGCGAACCATATCGTAGGCGACAA
>JALVQM010000139.1 GCA_027025615.1 Desulfobacteraceae bacterium
CGCCAAAGCCCTGTCCCAGCATGCCCAAGCCTTGAAAAATCACGTCCACGATCTTGCCCAAAAAAATTACAGCAGGCTCCAAGGCATTTACAGCCTGGATTTCATCCTGATGTTCCTGCCCATGGAAGCGGCCTTCCTTGCTGCAGTTGAACACGACCCGAACCTTTTTAGCAATGCGCTCGAAAAAGGAATAATAATTGTCAGCCCATCAACCTTGCTGGTCACCCTCAGGACCATCGAAAATATCTGGCGGCGGGAATACCAAAACCGGCATGCCCTTGAAATCGCACGCCAAGCCGCCGGCCTGCATGACAAATTCGTCGGTTTCGTTGAATCTCTGATGGAGATAGGTGACAAACTCGACAAGGCCAAAGACGCTTACCTGACAGCTTATCAAAGACTGGTTGGTGGACGCGGCAACCTGGTACGAAAAATAGCCCAACTGAAACAGCTCGGCGTCAAAGCCGGAAAAGAGTTGCCCGACGAATTGCTGGATGCTGCCATGCCTTCTAATCAACAGGTCAAAGGTGATGCACCCGAGGCCGAGTCCAACAATGGAAAGGAATAGCCATGCTCAACCGTCAAGTCACCGTGCGGATTAATCCTGAGCTGTGCAACGGATGCGGCTTGTGCGTCAGGGTTTGCCCCAAGAACACCTTGTCATTGGAAGATGGCAGGGCGGTTATAACGGGAAAAGAATCGATGAACTGTGGTCATTGTGCCGCTGTCTGCCCTACCGAAGCCATAAAAGTTGATGCCCTCGACAAGCATGCTTTGGAATTTGCTACCTTTCACACTGCCGATATCTGGCTCAAACCCGGCACTTTCGATGTCGGCTTCCTTGTGCAGTTGTTACGCTCCAGACGATCATGCCGTAATTTTAAAGACAAGCAGGTGGAATGCCGGTTGCTGGAAGACCTGGCCCGCATCGGAGCCACAGCCCCTTCAGGTTCCAATTGCCAGCCATGGTCCTTTGCCCTGCTTGAAGACAGGTACAAGGTTATAAAGCTGGCAGACATGATTGGTGACTTTTACCGCCGCCTGAACAAAATGGCATCCAACGTCCTTTTGAGAGAGCTTATGGCTCTGTTTGGTAAAAGGGAATTGAAACTTTATAGCCGGCAACATATGGCTACAGTTGCCGAAGCTCTGGACCTATGGGAGGCTACGGGTAAAGATCCTCTTTTCCATGGTGCACCTGCGCTAATGGTAATTGGAGCAGACAAAAACGCAAGCTGCCCGGCTGAAGACAGCCTCCTGGCCGCAGCCAACATCCTGCTTGCGGCCCACTGCATGGGCCTGGGATCATGCCTGATAGGTTTTGCCGTTGAAGCCATCAGCCGTGACAGGCAGATCCGGCATTGGCTGGGCTTCAATGACAGCCAGGCCGTGTATGCTGTTATCGCCCTCGGATATCCGAATGAAAAATACCAACGCCTTGCCCAAAGAATGCCCATTTCAATGCATTACGTTGATGCCTGAGGGATCTGAAACAAGAATATTAAAATCGTCCTGGAATCTTGCCAGGCATCTAAAAAGAAAGAAGGGGAAGAGTACCGCGGTGCGCGAAGCGGCACCCTTCCCCTAGGGTGTGTTTGGTCCTTCCTTCGTCAGTCAAGCTGCGGTGACACAGAGTGGTCACCATCACAAAAGGAGTGAGGTTATGAGGATGGAGTTTTCAAAGATCGCGCACCCATTTACTAGAATAGAAATTGAAGGCCAGATGTCAACCATTAAGATGAAAAAAAACAATTTTCTTCATTTTAATATTGATAAGCCTGTCAGACAGCTTCCCGAAATGGATGTCGGGATGGGGAAAAAATTGGGGTTAAAGAACCTACATATCAACATATAACATATTGAATAGAATCCATATAAGTAATATATACCCCTTGATTGCAATCAGGCGCTGAAGGTTTGGGA
>JALVQM010000140.1 GCA_027025615.1 Desulfobacteraceae bacterium
CCAAGCCGCTTCCGTCAAAGCCGTTGGCCCCGGCAATGCACTTTCGGACTGTTTTCTTCCGCTGGCCGGACCCTGGTATGTATCAATACCCATCTGGACTTCAAGACTGAAATTCAGGCGGCCGGAGCTCAAATAATCCTTAAGCGCCTGGATAATTTTGCCCCCCGATCAACGGCCATCCTCATGGGAGACTTCAACTGCATAATTGGAAGTCCGGCTTACGAGGTTTTGACCAATTCTACCGCTTCTTTTCCTTTTCAAAACGTTTTTGAAAAAAACCAGCCCGGGACCCATCACGATTTTACCGGAATCAGCAAAGGAAAAGCAATTGATTGGATTCTTTACCGCGGTGCCGTCAAACCGCTTGGCGCAAAAGTCATAACTGATCGTTTTGCCGGCAGTCTGGTCTCGGACCATTTCCCGGTCAAGGCTGAATTTGCCTGGATATAAACTCCATCAGCGCCTGATTGTAACCTTTGCATTAATCTTAGCCCCGGGCTCGACTATAAGGTCATGGCAGCTGACATCTCCGTAGCAGCGTCCCCCAGCCAGAATTGTTACAGATCCTCTTGCGGTTATACTACCTTCGTATCGCCCCCCGATAGTCATCTCTTCGACCCGGGCATCGGCAATAACATTGCCTTCCTCGGCAATCACAACTTGTTGGCCGGTTACCGATCCTTTTATGTGGCCTTTGATAACCAGGCGTCCCTGACCGCTAACGGCACCTTCTACCCTGAACCCCTCGTCAATAATCGAAAATGTCTTTTTTATTTCATTCACTCGGCACTCCCAGGTTTTAGGTCTTGTGGTGCAGAAGGTGCCGTTTTTTGATCTGAAACCCGCTCGTCGGCTTCACCCTCTGGTCTACCCTCATCGGGTGCCTTGTCTGAGGTTTGTTTTTGACCTTTTCCCAGATCAGGCAATTTTTGATTCCCCTCCGCACTACTGTCATTGGTAGTATTATGAACTTCTTGTTTTTCTTTGACTCTACTGGAATTGTCCTGCTTTCCTTCTTCAGTTGTTTGCAGTTCTTTTCTGATCTGTTTCTGTTTGGCAGGCTGTTTCACTCGTTCCTGCGTTTTTTCCCGGGAAGTATCCGGTGCGCTCAATGGCATTACTTCTTTTGGCAGGCTGAATTCGAACTCCTGATGCATCAACAATCCGCCTTTACGATCGAAAACATAAACGGAAGCCATATCGTAAGGCACCGGCATCGGTACCCTTGGCGCAATGAAGGCCATGTGTTTGAAGTTGTTGATCCGGAATGATTTTCCACGCCTGCCATTAGGGGATCCGTCAATCAGTTTTACCCTGGGACACGCCAGCCACTTGATAGGCGGCGTCCCGGTGGCTTTGAACACAACCACGGCTTTACCATAAACACTGACTTTGGGTCTGCTGGAATTGACAACCCTGAAAGTCGCTTTGAGGATCTGCTCCATAGGATCATAAGTAACCTGAAACCCCTGGATGTCGACCGCCAGTTTGACCGCTTCACTTTGCTTTTGTCGTGTTTTGTTGGCCTTGTTTGAGGAAGAAACAACCTGACTCCCGTCTTGAACAGCTTTGTTTTTCTTTATTGGCGATGTATCAACGCCTGGTTTATCGTTTTTTTCTACCGGTCGATCCTGCCGAAGCAATTTCCTGTTCTGTTGCTGGGAAATTACCAGTTTGGCCATCAGAATATCTTTCTCTTCTTTCAGTGCTTCAAGGTTGCGTTCCAGGTTGTACAATTCCTGTCCTGCAACTTGTGCTTTCTGCTTCTGGCCGAAATAAAGGTATAATGAAACAGCCGTGGTCAAGACAGAAATCACCAGTAAAACAGCTGCAATAATGATTAGAGGTTTTATCTTTTGCATGCTTATGACTTGGCCGTGTTCGCCTACAATCATCAAACTCCAATACCTGTTGGAATGGCGGCTGCTTCTTTTGCGTTCCGAATTAGTATCCATTGCTGATTTTCTCCATTGCGGCAAACAGCTTGTCCCGTCTCGACTTAGTATTGTTCTCTGTTCTCTGATAACTTTCGGCCAGTATCTGTATGGCGGCTTTTTGCTTGACCAGAAACAACTTTTTCCTTCCCACCGACAGTTTCGCCCCCTTGTAAGTCAATACCTGGTTGAAAGTGACACAAAACACCCCGGCCTGTTTGTATACTTCCAGGCCAGTAATGGAAATATCCACATAGCGGTGACCGTCACCAGGAATTTTCCGCAGATCGCACCATTGTGTCCACCAGCGCATGCTGGGACCTCTTCCGTTTGAGTACAGCCCGCGGTACTGACCGTAACTACCTCGCACCAGATAGCGACGCCACTTTTCCAAGAGCGCCATGACATCCGGCAAATCCTCGTCAGGCTGATCTTCCGGACGATATTTAACCTTGCCGGTTATGATAATAGGCGTCCGGTTCAAGCGAATTATTTCTGCAAGCTTATTGATCGTAGAATTCTCGACAACCACGCAGCCGTTGGAATCTCTTGGTTTCAAAGATTTATTTGTCCCGTGTAACCAAATTGCATAGCCGCTGCGTCCGGCCAGGCGATCAATCTGATTGGGATAATCCATTGGAAAAGCCAGGTCTCCATAGATGGGAGCCAAGTCTTTTTTGTAATGCTTTTTAACAAAAAAATAAATGCCTTCAGGGGTTTTCTGATCGCCGGAACGCCTTTTGGCCCCCCTGACCTTGCCTGTGGAGCATGCAAATGTCCCTACTTTTCTGATACCGTTTTTGTTATAAGCGTAAACCAGCAATTTTTGTTTGCTTTTGTCCACAAGCATTACATGGGATGTCACAGGTTGGACTTTTCCCCCTGAAAAATAAACCAGGGCAAGCGGGATACTGCCGGAGCGGGATTGCTGTTCGCCCGCACTGCAAACTGCCACCGTCAAGAAAATAGCCAGGCCAATCCAAACCAGACAGGTCAACGGAAACCAGTAAAACCGTTTCCGGGTGCTATTAAGGTTTCCTAATTCATACACATAACCGGTGTCTTTACCAGGCCGTTGAAAGACTATTGAGCTTGGCGACACGGCCTTAAAATCATCCTCAAAATGCTCGTTTATTTCATATAAACTGCACCTTGTCCTTGGATTCTGCCTTGCCTTACCTGCACTCATTGCATCTTTCATCAGCCAGATAGCCCTTTTGCCACTCCGCCGTAATTGCCCGAATTATTTCTTCTGTCCAAATAAGAAAAAAATATTCAGCCATCCTTTTTTACAATCACCACTACTTTGTCACCCGGTCCTGCCTTCAGGACGTCGGCTGCTTGTCCATGATTCACTGCAAGTTCCAACGTATCGCGACTCCCAATCAAAGCCAGCGGTTGTCCCACGGCAACATCTGCATAGCTTCCACCCAACCCTTGCAGTGTCCAGCCGGAAATCTTGATTTCCAAATTATTCAGATTTTCCTTTTTCAACATTTCCACAAGACATTTCCGCTCAATGTTAGTCAATATATTCCCAAAATGGTCAACCCCGATTACAATTCCCTGCAGGCTTCCATCAGCAAGTCTGCGAACGGTCAAAGCTTGCGGTTTGACAAGTTTACTGAATTCAATTCCAGGGCCCAGCTGTCCTAAAGAAGTTCCCATCGTCAAGTGAGCGGCCACTGGTGCAAAAATATCCCTGCCATGAAAAGTGCGGCTGACGTCCGGCAGGAAATAACCTGAATTTGATACGACGACGACTTCAGGCTGCGGCTCACCGGTGTCCTCTACCGCCGGGCAGAGGATCCCGTTGTCCGGTCCCAAAAAAATGTACCCCCCTGCCTTGACCGCCACTATCCGCCTGGAACCACCCACCTGGGGGTCTACTACAGCCAGGTGAACTGTATCCGGGGGGAAATACCTATAGGCAGCTTTCAATACATACGCTGCCTGGCCAATATCCTGAGCCTCAATCTGGTGGGTGATATCGATTGTCCGGACCGCGGGATTGATGGAAGCAATGACCGCTTTCATAACCCCCACATATTCGTCCTGAAGCCCGAAATCAGTCAGCAAAGAAATAAAGTTCATGGCACGTTAAAAACATTTGTTATCTACAGGCTCAAATCGTTTCAAAACAACCTCTGCCGGGCTTTGAGTCCGAGATGACTGTACGCTGAAGTAGAAGCTTTCCTGCCTGAAGACGACCTGATTACCATACCAATTTTCAACAGGTACGGTTCAACAACATCAACCAGAGTGTCTGTTTCTTCCTGAAGGGTCGCCGCAATTGCTTCTATACCCACAGGCCCGCCATTATAGAAATCGATTATTGTACGCAGATAACGTCGATCAAGGCCTGTCAGTCCCAACCGGTCAACTCCCTCCAGTTCCAGGGCTGCCTCCACCGTTTCCCGGGTGATCCTACCATCTGCGCGCACCTGGGCGTAATCGCGCACCCTTTTCAGGAGGCGATTAACAATCCGTGGTGTTCCACGGCTACGGCGGGCAAGTGACAGCGCACCCTTATCATCTACGCTGATACCCAACAGGCTGGCTGAACGTTTGATGATCTGCACCAGGTCCTCCAATTCGTAAAAATCCAGACTGCGGAACAATCCAAAACGATCCCGCAGGGGTGCCGACAAAAGACCTACCCTGGTTGTAGCCCCTACCAGGGTAAAACGCTTCAACTGATACCTGTGGCTGCGGGCATGAATCCCTTTGTCAAAAACAAAATCGACGGCAAAATCTTCCATGGCGGGATAGAGGAACTCCTCGACCGTCTTGGGGGTGCGATGTATTTCATCAATGAAAAGGACATCACCTTCTTCGAGATGGGTCAAAATTCCCAGCAGGTCGCCACCTTTTTCAAGGGCAGGTCCGGAAGTAACTGTCAGCCCAACCTGCATTTCGTTAGCTATTATATGGGCAAGGGTTGTTTTCCCAAGCCCCGGTGGACCATGGAACAAGACATGATCCAGGGGTTCTTTGCGTTGGCGGGCGGCCTGAATGGCAATTTTCAAGGTGTCGACTACTTCCCGCTGGCCCACATAGTCATCAAGATTTTGGGGCCTCAGGGACATCATTTCAGGCTCGCGGTCGTCCACCGTACAGGACCTGTCGACGATACCGTGAGGTGATACCTTACCCCGCTTGAGCAAACCGTTGGCCATCTAACTGCCCCCTCCACATTCTCTGCCCCGGTCAACTCAAGGCAGTCTTCCTTTGTAGACCTCATCAAACAATGCTTCAGGAGTCACAATATGCGGATTCCTGGCAAGAGCCTGGTCAATCATCTGGCGGGCATCGTTTGTCTTGTGCCCCAACTGGTTGACCAGCACGTCGAATACAGGTTGAATGAAGTCGCCATCCAAAGCAGAAATTTCAGCGGCTGCTTCTTGCCGCTTGATCATGGTGAATTCACCCATTTTGCCTTTCAAGCTGGCAACTATTTTCTGGGCGGTACGGGCGCCGATCCCCTTTAGACGTTTCAGGGCGGCTATGTCTCCGGTTTCAATGAAATGCGCCACGTCACTTACCGGCATATTGAGGGCTTTGACAGCTTTCATGGGGCCTATGGCCTCCACGGAAATAAAAATCTGGAAAAATTCTTTCTCTTCCTCAAGATTAAAACCAATCAAAACCGGCTTGGGCTGTCTTTCAGTCTGGTGGTAGTATATGTAAAGTTCCAGCTGGTCTCCCACATCCTTGTCAACCAAGCCCTGCTGGACAAAGCCGGGTATCATTATTTCATAGCCGACTTGGTTGGCCACCAATAAAATCCGCTCCGGTTCCTTTTTGAGTAACCTTCCTTCCAGATATCCGATCATGCCAAACTCACTGTTTTGAATACATGATTGACAGGCTATATAAACAAAACTGCTGTCAACCGGCTCGGGCCCTATACAAACCGATCAAGGCAAGCCCCAGGGCATCCGAGGCATGGGAAGGTCGAATAGGCTTTTCGCATCCAAGGGTCCGGCGTACAGCCTTTTCCAGCTGTTGCTTGCTGGCATTACCATTGCCGGTAAGAACTTGCTTGGCTTCCCTAACCGGAATTTCCAAGACCGGGATCTCTAGCTGCCTGCCGGCAAGCAGGATAACTCCGCACACCTTGCCCAAGGTAATACCGGACTGGG
>JALVQM010000141.1 GCA_027025615.1 Desulfobacteraceae bacterium
CCTATAAGGCGACTCTTTTTATAAAAAGTAATGAGGGCGCTGGCTCTATCCCGTTTTCACGTTAATAAGATATTGCATTTGAATCGATGAGATTTTTTAAAAACATAATACGAAATTGTTTGTTTGGCATTTGCTTGTTGAGTTTGTTTCTACTGATCCTGTTTCCAGGGGCGGGGCTCTGTCAGACTAAAATCATCATCGGGTTTGGCGATAGTCTGACCGAAGGGTGTGATGTCCTGTCCGGAGGTTGCGGCTGGATAACCGGAAACGGCTATGAAAACAAGCTGCAGAGTCTGTTGACTGAAAACGGATACAATTTTCTGGTCACCAATTACGGTCGGGGAGGAGAGACTACCACTGATGCCCTGCAGGGAAGGTTTGACAGTGTCTTAACTGAAGAATGCAATCAGGGCGCAGAATATATATTAATTATGGAAGGCACGAATGACTTGCTTCATTATGCCCGCGGACTGGACGTAAAATTTAATCTGGGAGTAATGATTGATAAAAGTATCGCCAGGGGACTGGTGCCGCTTGTTGCTACCATTCCGCCGGATCTTGAACCGGAACACTCTTATAAAGATATTCCTTTGATGAATACGTATATTCGCGATCTGGTTGCTGAAAAAAAAGCGGAGTACAAAGCCGAGCATAAAGAGGTAATTCTTGTTGATCAGTATGCTGCACTATCTCCGTACTGGAACAGTTTTACGCCGGGCTGTTACGGGGATCTTCTTCATCCAAATGCAACGGGTTTTGCTGCTATGGGATCAGTCTGGTACGACAGCCTGTCAGAGCTGTTAAAGCGAACCTTTCCCTGGATGATTCTTCTGCTTTCCAATCCGTAACCTCTGCGGTCTATCGTCATCCATGCAGACGAGGCATTCTGCTCGATTGGCTCTGGTCGGCATTATCCTTTCTGCTGCCGTCCTTCTTCTCGTCGGTTCGTGGTTCTGTTATACATCCACATTTGACACCGCTACCGTCGGCCTGATGAGTATCAATATTCTCCATGGGGAACGGCCGCTGTTTTATTATGGCCAACCATATTTCGGTGCTCTGGAGGCATATCTTGCCGCATTATACCTTGCCCTGTTTGGCTTTTCCGAATTTGTTGTCAGCCTGTCCCCGATTACCTTTACGCTGGGCTGGGTTTTCTTCTCCTACCTCCTCTTTACCCGGGTTCATAACCGGACTGCGGGATTAATCGCCGCTGCCTGTACAGCCTTTCCCGGTTACTATATCTTCTGGTACTCCATTGCAACCTACGGGGGTTATTCGGCAATTTTATGTATTGGTACGGCCATTCTCTGGCTCTGCCTGCGCATGTTGCAGGAGAATGTACAAAGAAAAGCTCTTGTTTTCCACAGCTTGTGCCTAGGTGTCCTTATCGGACTTGGCATCTGGGTCCATCCCCTGACCTTCCCCTATATAGCCATTGGTACCGGTATTTTAGCCGTGTTTACGATCAAAGAACGGTTTCGCCCGGACATTCTCCTGTCGCTGGCTCTGGCGGTTCTAATTGCCCTGGCAGGATTTCTTCCCTTTTACTTTGAAACCGGATCATTTTTAAGCGGGGTATCGGAAAGTGTTCAACTCTCCTGGACGTTCATCATCAAAGCTCTTTCCAACCTGTTTGCAGTTAATATTTTTGAACTGGTTGTCTGGAATTTCAGACATTCATTCGAGACACAAGGACTCGGCTCTCTCATAGAGTACGGTAGCATCAGTGTTTTTTGCATGGCTGTTCTTATGGCTGGTTATGTGGTTATTAGCTCCGGAATAAGACGGGACAAGAGATACAACTTCCTCATTCCTCTTTCCTACTGTCTGCTTTTCCTCTCCTTGTATGTTCAGCACCACCTGTCGACAATCAAAGCTCCTCGATATGCCATTGGTTTCTGGTGTATGCTGTCTTGCATGGTCTGGTCGCTTGCACTTTCCGGCCAGACGAAGCGAGCAGTACGGACAATCTCCACTGCATTGTTTTGTATCTGGATTGCATATCAAATAACCGGAACTGTTTTTTTTATAGTTGGTAACACTGCCTCCACCAGAAAGGAACAGATAGCTGTGCTTAATGTCGTTGATGCCGCCCGTGCGAAAAATCTTACAAGTGTCATCCTCTACGGCGATCATTTTTTTGGTTTTAAAGGTCAGAAATTCAGTATGTATGCTCAGAATGAGATAGTTTTTCCCAACGCAGACTTGGAAAGGTATCAGGCGAATGCCCAAGCGGCTGAAACAGATCTGAACAGAGGGTACCTTGCCAGCGAGAGCTCCAGGATATCATTAGAAAACACCTTAAAAGAGCTGGGAGTCAGCTACACGGTGGAAAAAATAGACGATTATTTTCTTTTCAGCGATCTGCATCCGGCACAAAGGTATACAATGCAGGCTATTCCAAGTAAGGAAATACATCTTCTGTTGCCTGAAGGGGAAAAGTCACGGAAGATATGGGGATTGTTGGGAGACCGTAACCAGGATTATGAAAACGCCCAGCTATCGTTTTCCGGGACATCCTTTTCTCTTGACACCGGACGGCTGAGAAAATTGTGTGGGTTGTGGATGTTTAGCTTTCAGAACCCTAATGCGGATCACTGGAAGGGATTTGGAAGGTATGAGGTCCATGTCTCTCAAGATGGTATTTCTTACAAGAAAGTATACAGCTCCCTGCCAAACACAGCCAATGGATTTCACGCCGGCCCCCAAATATATATAGGTGGGCTCTTGGGTAAAGGAGAAGCTTTATTTGCTCCTGTCCTTGCCCGTTATATTAAGATCAGCTTTCTGGGAAAAATCCCTTCCCCGATAACGGAATTATTTGTTTTCCAGTCAAATGGCTCATTAAGAGAGGATGGGGCTGACGATATGACAAGATTGGCACAGCTTGTCAGAGAGCAGGGCTTAGATTTTGTGCTGGCTGATCGTTGGGTAAGTGGAAATCTGCGTGAGGCCTTCAGGGGAAGCAATAAGGCTGATATCGCTTTACCGAGACACAGCACGCGATTTAAAAATAAGCCGTTACGCTATTTTATCAAACCGGAAAAGGGGCAGGGGCTGGTCTGCGACAGGGATGTTGCCGATGAATGTGAACAAACCTTGAAAAGAGCGTATGGCGCTTCTGTTATTTCCAGCCGATTTGATCTCCGTAATTATACACTTTTCAGTCTCGCCGACACCGAGTTGCACATTGGTTCTACGGATCGTTCTGCACTGCTTTGGAATGGCCATGTTCCGCTGCAGACAAAAGATATGACTCTGCTCGCCCATTGGTTCAATACTTTAGGGCTACCTATATGGAGGGCTGATTTTACAAAAACAAAAGGCGTCTATCACGATTACTGGACCAATGGCAAAGGAAAATTTTACGATCTAAATTACAAGGTCAATCATGAAAAAGACAGGGAGTTGATGATCTATACCCATGGCTGGCGTCCCGATAATGACATTGCCAGTCTGCAATTAACGGTTTTAATCAACAACAATATTCCGCTGCAGTTCAAAGAAAAAAGGGAGAATGTGTATATTTTTTCTCTGCCGAAGAGCATGGACGAACTGGACAGCATCACGATAGAATCAACAACCTTTATTCCGAACAGTAAGGACGCGCGAAGTCTTGGTCTTGATATTGATAGGATAGAGATTCAATAGAACTCAGGGTTGTACTTTTGAAAAATCTCTTTTCTCGTATCGTGATACCCAGCCCGGTTTGAGACCTCTGGCACGCCAGTTGGCAAAATCTTCGGCTATTGTTCTGTAGTCCGGAAAAAGTTTGAACCTGAGCACCTGGCAGGTACCGCTTATGCCGGTTATGACAAATCGGCCCTGATAGGGGACAAAGGACTTTGTAAAGGGATATTCGATGCGTTGAATTCCTTTTTTTATTTGAAATCTCTTACTGCGACCGTGATACAGTTTTCCCAGTGCATCTTCAAATTCGATGGAAATCTCTGATTGTTTGGTCAGGCCATCGACTTCGGCTATTAGCCTGTATCGACCTGCAGCCAGGGCAACACCCCACATCGGTATGATTTTTCCGGCCGCTACCTGCCATGACGGTGCATGTTCCAGGTAGCGGATCCGACTAAGAGCACTGAAGTATTCTTTTTCAAGCTCCGCCGGGATAGCCTCGGGCAAGACTAGCTTACCATTCTGACCGCCGCCAAAGATATTGAACAGCTGCACTTCCCGCTCACTGGTAAGCAATGTCAGCCATATGTCGTTGTGGGGCACCGTTATTGTCAAAGGAATGATAAATACTTTCTTTCCACCGGGTTTCCTGCCGCCGCTGACCCTCCACTCCTGTGGCTCCAGCTCTACTGTCTTCTGTTGGTGGGCCTCCATCTTCACTACTGTTGCTGTCTTACCGTAGCATATGGAAATGCTGGCCGGGCAGGCTCCGGAACGGATCCCGAATGCTTGAATTTTCATATCAGCCGGTAGGACAAGATATCTTTTGATGGTCTTGCCATACTTTCCCCCGGAGATGACAAGCATTCGTTCATTACGGGGAAAAGTCGGACCATTGATAAATATCCAGTCCTTACCGACCGGATTTGCAACCTGCGGCAGCGGGGCGACCTTAATCGCATTCCATAGTCGGGCATCAGGTCCTTTGGCCACATATTTGGCGTTCCTGAACACCGAAGTCCCGGGTGGTTCCAGGAAAAGAGAACGAATTTTATCGCTGCGGTGGGTATAAAAGGCTTCCCGGTCGTAGATGGATGGAGGCAGGTTCTGTTCCATGTATATATTGTCCTCTAAGCGCCAGAAAAAGTTATCGTGCAGACTAACACGGCCAAATTCAATTAAAGCAAGCAGGACAAGGATGATACTGCATCCCCTGAACAGGACGTTTTTTGAACGGTGAAGAGTTGAAAACAGGAAGCTGGTAACAATAATCAGCGGCAGGAGCAGATAAGAAAAATGAAACGGTTGCACCACATATTTTCCGGCGAGAGAAAGGATAAATGCAAATACGGGAAAGATCGCGATCGATAGCAGAAAGATTATTTGTTTCCGCTGCTGTTTGACTGGAGAATGTATTCCGGCAAGATATCCTCTTGCGGCAATCATCAACCCTGCCAGGGAAGCAAAACAGACGGTGTAGCCAAGGGAGGAAAGAATATAGACGCTATTGGCCTGAAACCCGAGTAGGGCTTTTTCCAGCCATGGCCTGGCAAGAATATCGGCTGGAACATTATAGTTTTTAATAAAGGAAAAGTTGGCCGCCATGTTGCAAATGGAGGTTTTGAAATCCAGCAACAGGTTGGGCATAAAAAGCACAGCGCCCAGTACCGTACCCATCCCGAAAAAACAACCTCTCTTAACTAAAAGTAGCAGCTGTCTGGCCGGCAGGAGTTCAAAAAAAAGGACCAGTGCCGGGACCATTCCGACCAGCAGTCCATTGTATTTTGCTGAAAATGCAGCTCCCACGGCAATGCCGCTGCAGAAAAGCCATGTCCGTTTTTGGGGTTTATCCAAATACAACAGTAGAAAGAGAAAACAGATGGCACAAAACAGATCTACCCCGATATCACCGGTTGCAAAATGGGTAACCGTTATGGCAAGAGGAGAAAAAGCGAGCAGAAGAAGTGCCAGTAAAGCGCTTGTTCTGTCATGGAGCAGCCTGTAAGCAAGCCGGTAGCCAATAACCATAATGACCATTCCATACACAACACGGAGAAAGCGGGCACAGGCATACAGGGTGTGCTGGTCCAGCGTGTCCGGGCCGAAGAAAAAAACCAGCGGCCGCAGCAGGTATTCATCGAGATGATTCAGGCCGTATGGATAGCCGTCATAAAAAAGGCTTCCGTAGTAACGGACATAATCACCACCTAAAAAGTTGAACAGGGCCAGAACCTGCTTGGCTTCATCGGGATGAAAAATGTAGCCCTGATCTCCAAGCCCACGGAAGAGACCGGAGGTTCGAAAGTAAAAGGCGACAACAAAAATAAGTGTTGAAAGCAAGGAGAAGAAAAAGGTGTTTTTGCTGCGGCATTGCACCAGAGCACCCTTGACAGAAGAAATAAGCATGAGCAACAGAAGGTGCTCCCATCAATCAAACGGGCGAAAACCTTTCCGATAAGAATCGTTATAACTGGTCAGGACGTTGAACTTGACGATTGCCCATATGGCTGAACATCCGTCTTTCCAATTGATTTTTTTTCCTTCTGCATAGGTACGGCCAAAGTAGGAAATGGGAACTTCATAAATTCGTATTCCTTTTATTTTAGAAATTTTGGCCGTCATCTCCGGCTCAATACCGAACCGGTTGGAGGTAAGAATCATGTTCCGGATAATATCGCCTCGAAAGGCTTTGTAGCAGGTTTCCATGTCGGTCAAGTTGAGGTTGGTAAACATATTGGAGAGGAAGGTCAAAAACTGGTTTCCCATAAAATGCCAGAAGTATAGGACCCGGGTGACTTCTCCTTTAAACCTGGAACCATACACTACATCTGCCTTTCCTTCGGCAATAGGACGCATAAGGATTTCATAATCCTTGGGATCGTATTCAAGATCGGCGTCCTGAATGAGAACAACATCACCGGTTGTCAATGCTATTCCTGCGCGGATAGCAGCACCTTTACCTGAGTTTACTTTCAGGACAAGCAGGTTGTAGTTATCTTTTTGCTGAACTATCTCTTCCAATATTTTCTTTGAGTTATCCGTTGAGCAGTCGTCTATAAGTACCAACTCATAGGAGCTGATGCACGTTAGCTGCTCGAGTGACTCCTCAACCAGCGCCAGAATGGATCTGATAGTTTTTTCTTCGTTATATACAGGTACAACAATACTGAGTTTCACTGGGCACCTTGCTGAGCATAATTTAACCCGGGACAACGACAGCTGCTGTCGGGCATACTGTTCATGAACTGAAATATTTTCACGAGAGCATCATCTCGTTCTGCAGTGAAAAAAAACCATACCATATCTGTACAAAATGTACAGTATGCCAATGTGAATCAAAACTGAAAATAGATAAACGTTGATGGTTCCGGGCTTCTGAGGGTGAGGATCCCTATCAGAAGCATTGCCGCCAGAACCGGTCTGAGCAGGAGGAAGATGTCGGCATAGTTGTTTTGCGGGCCATATTTGTATTTGTCCCAGAAGTAGAGTAAGCCATGAAGGAAGATCGGCATGGCATAGAGCAAGGTCAAACTGAAAAGGTATAAGGCAATCCTGGTATCCTGAGCGTTTGAGGACCACGGGGTCAATAGAAGGTACTGAAAAATGGCATGAACATCTGTAACCCGGAACATAAGCCAGCCGATGTTGACAAGGACAAAGGTCAGCAGGATCTTTAAGGTCAGGATGGAAAAGTGGAGTTGACGGGGGAGCAGTTTTCGGACCGGTGCTAACAGCCTCCTCAATACTCGCTCCAGTAAAACCAGAATTCCATGATACCCGCCCCAGAGAATGTAATTCCAGCTCGCACCATGCCAGAATCCAGAGAGAAGAAAGGTGATCATGATATTTGCCCCTCGGCGCAGGGAGGAGTGTACGCGGGATCCACCCAATGGAATATAGACATAATCACGCAGCCAGTAAGACAGTGTCATGTGCCACCGTCGCCAGAAATCAGCTGGAGAGCAGGCAAAATAGGGGTGGTCGAAGTTGCGGGAAAGTTTAAATCCCAGCAGCAGAGCTGAACCCCTGGCTATATCCGTATAGGACCAGAAATCGGCCAGGATCTGGATGCTGAAGGCTAATACCCCCGACCACAGCAGGTAGAATCCTGGGTCAGCCAGGGAAAAAACTTTAAAGGCTATCAGGCCGGTGTTGTCGGCTATCACCAGTTTTTTAAAAAACCCCCAAACGAGCAGAAGTAATCCCTGCTGGATCAGTTCCGGGGTCACCTTTCTGCGCCTGTGAATCTGAGGCAGGAGATGGCCGGATCGTTCAATGGGACCGGCAACCAGTTGTGGAAAAAAAGAAATAAACAGGGCAAAGTCGATGGGATTTAAGCAGGGTTCCACGTCGCCCCGGTAGACATCAATGCTATAGGCAATGGCTTGAAAGGTATAAAAAGAGATGCCTACCGGCAGCATGATGGTCAGAACGGGCTGGGAAAAAGGAATACGCATTGCCTTAAGCAGAATGGAGATATTCTCGAGAAAAAATGACGCATACTTGAAATAGGCCAGTTCCCCCAGGCTGAGTACCAGAGTCAGAACCAGAAACATCTTTTTCCTTTCGGGCCAGCGGGATATAGCGAGGCCGCAGCAATAGTTGGCTGTCGTAACCAGTGCAATCAGGCCACCGAACCAGGGGTGTATGATGCAGAGAAAATAATAGCTGGCAAGCATGAGAAAAATGTTCTGGCCCCGTCTTGGCAGAATCCAGTACACCAAAAGGACGACCGGCAGGAAGATAAGATAATGAATACTGTTGAAGCTCACCGCAGCAGATCTCCCACCCGGCGGACAAAGAGTTCCGTATATTTCTTTTGATCTTTTATATGATCGCCATCGTTATAGGCGGACAGGGGCAGTTCCGGATCACCGGTAAAATCATAGAGAGCGGCCCCGCGTTGCTCAAGATAGACGCGCAGATCCTGCATATATTTTGTTAACTCTGGTGGATCCGGTACCATTCCTTTTTTGGTCGGCCGTTCCTGGACCCGGATAAAGGCCAGTGGAATGTGTTTTTTTTGAGCCAACTCCAGAATGGCAGGCAGAAATGATGAAGCAACCCGCCCGTAAAAATCATACGAGTTTTCTTCCGGTTTCTGCTGTCCTGATTCGGTATCAATACCCGAACGAAATGAACCCTCGGTAAAGGAAAATCGTTTATTGATCATGGCCAGCAGTGTTTCTTCGGGATTGTTGTCCCTTAAACCCATCGATGCCGGAATCAGGGCCAGGTCGTTAATCTTTTTGTGAATCTGTGCCTGGGCGGTGGCAATCGGAAAAAGGGCAAGCAGCCTGTCATAGACCGCCTCTGTCATTGAGCGGGTACTGCCATGGACAATATGTTCGAAAAGAGGGTCAGGAGCAGGGGTCAGCCGCTGAATTATTTTCTCCACAAAAGGGTCGTTGGTTCGTGCTCGGGGAAGGATGAATTGATTGCCCCGAAAAAAAATAAAAACCCGCTTCGGATGAATGTCTGCAGGATAAAGAAGATATTTAAAGGCCAGGTAATGGACAGCGGACAGGCCACCGAAGTTAACAATGGAATGTACTTTTTTCCCGCCCAGGAGCCGGCCCAGATAGTCATCATCTATCCGACTCCAGAGCATCGAGTTGCCAATAAAGACAAAGTCCGGTTTTTCCTCTTCCAGTTCCTGCTGGACCATTTTTCCGATATAAGGTTCCCGTTGGACGGACACAGGGATGAAAAGAGCCGGGGCCAGGGCAACGGCTATGGTTATCAGCACCGAAACCGGACGATTTTGCAGGGTAAGGGGGAGGACAAGGATTAGGATGCAGAAGGATGCAAAGACCCAGGCCGGAATCAGTCCATACCTGGCAATGAGTATAATCTGCCACCAGAAGTCGAGACCGTAGAGTACGGGAACAGCGGTATCAGATCCCTCCAGAATCCTGCTGTGCATCATGGGGGGCGTCATGAAGCCGACGGAAAAACCGCCGCCGCCAGTATCCCTACGCATGCGGATTTCAAAGAGATGAATACCCTTTGTCAACTGAGCCCAGGCGTCGACTCGCTGTTTTCCGGGATGATTTGGAGTTATTGAAGCAATTTTTTTTCCATCAACAGAAAGAACGCCGTAATCAGCGGTTTCGAGTTTAAAACAATAAGGGCCGGTAACCGGGGCTTTCCAGAGCAGATAGCCCCGCGCTTGTTTAAAATCAGGATTAAGCGCAACAATCCTACCGGCAGGCAGGAAAACTTCATAGTGAGTAATATTCAGGGGACGCGAGGGAGCATAAAAGTGCATCCACCATCCGTTGCGGCTGAAATCAGCGTGTGGGGAAATAATGCTGTGAAGAATTATATCGGGGGCGAACAGGCAGAAGAGCAACAACAGGGATGCGCTTAAAAGCATCCATTTCCCTGTTCTCCAACGACTGAAAGCAGTAAATAAAAGAGAAACTTTTACCATGGATTTCGGCTTGGTCTCGAGTTGCATAAAAACAATTTTTCCGGGCAGCTCCAAGGCAATGATAATACACTGTTTTGCCGATTCTGCAAAACAGAGAAACCTCTCAAAACCACTAAAGCTGCAATATGACACTCTGGCAAGGAGATTTGCAAGTCTTCCTTGACAACTGTATCCCATTCGCCTAAGTAGACACTCACCAATTAACTTTGTCCGAAAATATGGTTATGTATGTTTTTTTAGCATAACATATTGATTTTCATTGTTTTTTTGCGCCATTAAAGCCTACAGGGTTTGTCCGAAAATGGCCCGCGTAGCTGTGTTCTTTCGGACTATTTTCATCATTTGTTTTGGCTGTGACCTGAAAAATAATCCAGCCGGCTGAGTTATCATCGATGGTGCATTTTTCTTTTATATTTCTGGGAAAATATGAAATCTCAAACACGAAAACAAGTGCTGGTTACCGGTGGCACCGGGTTCCTCGGTTCCCACCTCTGCGAACGATTACTAAAAGATGGAAACGATGTCCTCTGTGTGGATAATTTCTTTACCGGAACCAAGGACAATGTCCTGCATCTGTTGGATAATCCGCACTTTGAACTCATGCGTCATGATGTTACTTTTCCTCTGTACGTTGAAGTGGATGAGATTTACAACTTGGCCTGTCCTGCGTCTCCGATCCATTATCAGCATGATCCGGTCCAGACCACAAAGACCAGTGTCCATGGCGCGATCAACATGCTCGGACTTGCCAAACGGGTCAATGCAAAAATTTTCCAGGCCTCTACCAGCGAAGTCTACGGTGATCCCAAGGTTCATCCACAGACCGAGGATTATTGGGGTTATGTCAATCCAATCGGGTTCCGTTCCTGTTATGACGAGGGAAAACGTTGTGCAGAGACCCTCTTTTTTGATTACCGGCGTCAGCATAATCTGCGTATCAAGGTAGCCCGGATTTTCAATACCTACGGCCCTAAAATGCATCCCGATGACGGCAGAGTGGTTTCAAACTTTATTATGCAGGCCTTGCAGGACCAGCCCATCACCATCTACGGCGATGGCACCCAGTCCCGTTCTTTTTGTTATGTCGATGATCTGATAGAGGTTTTTATTCGTTTTATGGCCAGTGACGATGATTTTACAGGGCCGATGAATATCGGCAATCCCGGCGAGGTTACCATTAAAGAACTCGCGGAAAAAATAATTGATCTGATCGGCTCATCCTCCAAGCTGGAGTATAAACCACTGCCCAGTGACGATCCTGTCCAGCGTCGACCTGATATCTCCCTGGCCAAGGAAAGGCTAGACTGGGAACCGGGTATCAAGCTGGAAGAAGGGTTAAGGAAAACAATTCCCTATTTTGAAGGTTTTCTTAAAGGCTGATCCGTTTTCTCCGGTATGCCGTTCATTTGCCGTAACCGTTCAACGGGATATTGGCACCGCGTTGAATTTATGATGGTGATGGACAAAGTGAGCTTGATAAAAAAGTGAAAAGTGAATTGTTATCAAGCTGCGTAGGTAGATTTAACTCGATAACTCGTCAGGGAAGGATTACAGGAAGCGGCCGATTTTTGAAAATTACTTTCATCAACTGTGACAAAGAAAGCAAAAAGTTTACAACCCCGCATTTTGCAGATTCTGGTAACGGAGAGGGCATACGAGACACATAACAGTCTCCATTTTTTTTATTGGCTTCTGAAACAGAACTTTGGGAACCCCTAAAAATAACATCGCTTGATTCAGCCGCATAATTTGCGCATAAAATTCACCTATTGAACTGAAGGGTTCTCGGTCTTTAATCCCACCAAGCAATGGTATTTCTTGTTCCTGAGGATTGATGGTAATCAGAAAAATCTATTATGCCAGATTGCAACATTAATCAACGCCCAGAGGACATGATTATGGTTATGCACCATGTCACAATGTTCTTTAATCAGATGATTGACATAGTCGACATTCATGTTTTCCCGAATAACAGGTGACTCATTGAGCAGGGAAACCATGTATGATTTCATTTCTCCGCGCAGAAGATGCTTAACCGGCAGGCTGTATCCCTGCTTGCCGCGGTTGACAATTTTATCCGGCAACAGTCCGTTTAAGGCTGAGCGAAAGATATACTTTGTTTTCAATCCCTTCAGCTTCCAGTTGCCTGGCAACGAGGCCAGAAATTCCACCAGCACGTGGTCAAGCAGCGGCACCCGGACCTCCAGCGAGCTGGCCATGCTCATCTTGTCGACCTTCATCAGAACACTGTCGGTCATCATATACCGCATATCCAGATAAATCTCCCGGTTAATCCGGTCGTCCGTATTGCAACGACCACTGTAGGCACGGACAATCCGAAAAGGATCGAACGTGGCCCTGGCCTTGAAATGTGAGTTGAACAACCGGTTGTTCAACTCTTTATTTGAAAAATACTGCCAGCGCAGATGATGACCTTCCGGAGGCAGGTTAGCACCTTCAACAAAGCGCTTGAGCATATTGACAGCCCCCTTTTTCTGCGGCTGGTCCGGCAGCAGACTTATCAGTCTGCCGACAATCTGCTTACGGACCGGGGCCGGCATGGTTCTGAAAAAAAGATTAAGCTTGCTGGCCTTGAAGCGATCATAGCCGGCAAAACTTTCATCCGCGCCCTCTCCGCTCAAACAGACCGTGACATGTTCACGGGCCTGTTTACATAGCAGATACAGAGGCACGGTGGAAAGATCGGTCATCGGCTCATCAAGATGCCAGAGAGTCTTTTCCACATGCTCGGTCCTGATATCATCGAGCATCAATACCTGGTGTTCGGTGTCGAAATACTCCGCCACCTGTGCTGCATAATCAAGCTCGCTGAAAGTTTTATCTTCATAGCCGATGGTAAAGGTCTTGAACTGGCCGGATATATGACGACGCATCATGGCTACAATTGCACTGGAATCCAGGCCGCCGGAGAGAAACACGCCCAAGGGCACATCACTGATCAGATGGCTTTTGACCGAATAATCAAGCAACTCGCGCAGCCGCTCAACACTGCCATCATAATCCAGTTCATTTTTTCCTTGGTTAAAGCCGAGATCCCAATACTGTTTGATCTCCACCTGCCCATCCCGTAGCATCAAATAATGACCGGCCGGGAGCTTATAGATGTCTTCAAACATGGTGGCCGGGGCTGGAACAAATTCAAACCCTATATAGTCGTACAGGGCCTGGTGGTTCAGCCTACGTTCAACATCCTTATCTTCTAAAATCGCCTTGATTTCAGAAGCAAAGACCAACCGGTTGTCTTTGTGATAATAGTAGAGCGGTTTTATTCCGATTCGGTCCCGGGCCAGAAAAAGCGAGTTTTCTTTGCTGTCGAAAAGGGCAAAGGCGAACATGCCGCGCAGTTTATCAACGACCCCGGTACCGTATTCCTCATAAGCATGAAGAATAACCTCGGAATCTGACTTCGAGCTGAAGCGGTGCCCTTTGCCGATCAGGGTTTCACGAAGTTCCTGAAAATTATAGATCTCGCCGTTAAAGACCAGGCAAAGTGTTTTATCCTCGTTGAACATGGGCTGTCTACCTTGTTCACTGAGATCGATAATACTCAGACGCCTATGCCCCAGAGATACCTGGTTAGTGCAGAAGACCCCATCCTGATCCGGGCCGCGATGCACCAGCTGGTCGTTCATCCGGTGAATCAGCTCTCTATCTTTCCAGTTAAAACCGCAGATTCCACACATTATATATGTTTCCTATAATCCAAGCCTGACTTGCAATGTTTGGTAAAATGTTCTCAATTTCCGCTCAAAAGCAGGAAGTGAATACTCATCGGCAACCCGCTGCTTCGCCCTGATACCAATTTCTTGACGTTTGGCTTCATCCCCGGCCAGCTCGATGATTCCCCTGGCCATGTCCTCTGCAACAGGCTTAACAAGACAGGCTATCCGCTCATCAAGAACCTGAGTATGGGTGGGTAGATCCGTTGCCAGGATCGGTTTTCCGGAATCGAGATACGAATAAATCTTCATCGGCGTATTGTTGCCCTGGGTACGGGGCGAGACCAGGATATCCGCCTGACTCAAGTAAAAACCAAGCATTGTAACAGGACGGGGGCCGCAAAAAAAGACTTTTGCTTCAAGATTTAGTTCTTTCCTCCGCGCCTTGTAGAATCCGAGTTCCTCCACGCTGCCGCCGATCAGGACAAGGACCAGATCCTCCCTGTGCTTCAGAGCCTCCACCATCCCGGCAAGGAGCAGGTCAATACCTTGATATTTCGCCAGATTCCCCACATACATCAGCAGAGTTCCCTCTATCCCCAGTTCCTGGCGCAGGTCTTCGGTTCCGTCCTCGTTTCTTTCAAGCAGGGTTATATCTTCCAGCCGGGTCGTGAGGATATCAGGAGCATGGTTCCTGACCATTTCTTCCAGTGATCTACAAACCGGAAGCACGCCATTACTCCTGGTTATGGCCTCCTTTTCCAGCCATTCCATGGCTCGTCGTGCAAAGCCCAGGGACGGGAACTTGTCAACAATCTGTGCCGACATACAGGAATCCATGTCATAGACATAGGGGATATTGAATATTTTTTGCAGAACAATGGCCATGAACACCGCCTCTTCAACGGCATGGATCAGGTCAAAATCATGTTTCCGAATCAGGCTGAACGTCTTGAGAAATAAAAAAAAATCACAGACGATCTTTTTGGCCGACAGGCCGGGTTTGATATCGGCGAGACCGGGGAGTCGAATATGTCGGTGGATAATAACCCCGGAAAGCTGGATATCCACTCCCTCGCTGAAGACCAGCAGGTGGACAATATGTCCCTGCCGGGCAAGTGTCTGCGCCAGAAGTTTGACTGCGATGGGTGTTCCCCGATCCTGATAAAAAGGCTGGGGGGCAAGAAGAAGGATATTCAAGAATCAAATTTAATATTTTGGGTTCTCTGGCTACGACTGTGCATCGCTGCGGACAATGATGGGCGAACCAAACAGGGATGTCAGACCCAAGGACCGGCAACATGCCTCGACAATGTTGGATACCTGGGTACTTTTCAGTTTCCGGTGCACGACCATGGGCATGAAAAATTCAGGTTTGAGCTGAGGATTACCGAAATTGTTTGCAGCCAGTTGATCACGTATTTCTTTCCTGGAAAACAGAGTATAAGTCCTGGTATTGCCCTCCATGTTTTTTTTCAGGTCAAATAAGAGATCATAGAGAATGTTTGCGCTTCTTTTATCCGGATAATCAAAGACAACCGCCCTGCCCGCCACCCGGCACATCTCCCCGAGCAACCTCTGCCAATGATTGGCATGGGGCAGCAGACGAAAGGCCATGACCACGTCAAAATGAGTGTCGGCAAAGGGAAGGTTCAGGCTGTCACAGGTCAGATAGGTAAAACTTTCTTTATCACAGTATTTATCCAACCGCGTCCTGCAGATATCAGCACTACCGGTCACGGTCACTTTAAAACCGGCCTCTGCCAGTGGCGTGGTCAGCTGTGCATGCCCGCCCCCGACATCCAGGATTGAGGCACCGGGGAGATCACGAAGCAGCTCCAGGGTCAGACGGGCCTGAACATCAAGAAAATATTTTCCCACCGGACCGGCAAAGCGGGAGGCATAGTCGTCCGACGCAGTCTCAATGTCAGCGGTTTCCGTAAATTGCGAACTCATTGCTCTATTTTTATTTCAGTTCTTCTTTGCTCCAACGGAGCATATCTCTGCAAGACTGTTTCTACTTCCCGGGCCTTTCTCGCCTCGTCCCAGTTCAGGATATCCCCCATAAAAGAGGACAGTTTCGTCAGCAGCTTTCGTCCCGGATTCTCCGCAGTCCCAAGTCCGGTTCGGCGAAAGACGATATCGGCCAGGGTGCAGGCCATTTCCTCCGCTATCAGGTACCGCACTTCGGCCTTTAACAACCGTGCTGGCTCATCAATCCATATAGCACGTTCCTTCCTTTCCTGCATCCGGACAAGGATATAACCAGCCCTCCGACCGTACCTCTTTTCCAGCAGCTCGTTTACCTGAGGATGCCCGATATCGACCATATACGCTGGAGAACCGGAACGGGCTGGTGCCCTACGTTTTTTAATCGTCTGTTTTGCAAAATATTTCACAAGCTCACGGGCGATATGGGGTGCAGTAGTATATTTCACTCCTTTAACAGAAAGGATGCCATGAAAATGTGAATCTCCGTGCTTGTGAATGGTTGAGTTTTTCTCCAGCTGAATATCACCTAAATTTACCCCACCCCGCATCGGCAACAATCCGGCCTGATAAAAAGAAATATCCTCATAGGCAAGCTCAGCCGAGGGATAAATTGCATTGACTTCATCGACCATGGCCTGAATGGTTTCACGCCCCACCTGCATCCTATCCGGACCAGTCGAACTTTCCTCATACTCGGTGCCGATCATGGTATAATTACGCCAGGGAACAAAGAAATAAAGCCGTTTGCCGCGCCGGATAATTGCATCTTTGTCCTCATAACTGTTCCGCCCTTCCAGGGCTACAGCATAACCGGAAAAGAGTTTCTTTCTGGAAACGATATTCAAGGCCAAGGCCCACCTCTGTTTCTTCTTTGTCTTCGTGGTACCGAGCTCTCCTGAGGACGGACAACAAAGTTCTTCAAGCCAAGGGCCCGAGGCATTGACAATATACCAAGTCTGCAGCTGATGTTCCCCACCCCGCAGGTTGTCCCGGACATGTACTCTGTATAAATCATCCTCTCCCTGTTCAACACCGGTCACTTCCGCATAGTTTACGGCCTGGGCACCATGGTCAATGCTTTTAAAGATATACTCCAGAACCAGTCGTTCGGTATTAACGGCTATGGCATCGTACCAGACCATAGCTCCAGCCACACCTTCGCTGGAAAGACCGGGTATAACCTCCAGACATTGCTCTTTTGATAAAATACGCCCGCCGGGAAGACGGATTTCCGGAGGCAGCCCCCGATTACGATCCCAGCCGATACAGTCGTTGACAAAGAGTGCCGCCCTCGTAACGCATTTGCCCCGTAATCCATTACCGGAAAGTGGCATCATACAGGCCAGAGGCTCAACCAGATGTGGGGCCAACTGCATCATCTCCCGCCGGGCCGTGATGGAATTGCGCATTCGCTTGATATTGAAATGCTGGAGATACCGGAGGCCGCCATGAAGAATCTTCAGACTGTTTGCTGAAGTTGCCGCGCAAAAATCGTCTTTATCTACAAT
>JALVQM010000142.1 GCA_027025615.1 Desulfobacteraceae bacterium
TTTTAAGGCGTGCAGTAAGGTCAACCACTGATACGTCAGGAGTAGGAACACGGAAAGCCATTCCTGTAAGTTTACCATTAAGCTCAGGAATTACTTTACCAACAGCTTTAGCAGCTCCTGTTGATGAAGGAATAATGTTTTGTCCTGCACCACGACCGCCTCTCCAATCTTTCAACGAAGGGCCATCAACAGTTTTTTGTGTGGCAGTTACAGAGTGAACAGTTGTCATCAAACCTTCTTCGATACCAAACTTGTCATTAAGCACTTTTGCGATAGGTGCAAGACAGTTAGTGGTACATGAAGCATTTGAAACAAAGTCCATATCGTTAGTATAAGAAGTGTTGTTCACGCCCATAACGAACATAGGTGTATCGTCTTTTGAAGGTGCAGACATAACAACTTTTTTAGCGCCTGCATCGAGGTGTCCCTGTGCTTTTTCTTTTGTAAGGAAAAGACCTGTTGACTCAACAACATATTCGGCACCTACGGCACCCCAGTTGATGTCGGCAGGGTTTCTTTCTGATGTTACACGTATTTCGTCGCCGTTAACAACCAATTTACCGCCTTTTACCTCAACAGTGCCATTGAACCTTCCGTGTGTAGAGTCATATTTCAACATGTAAGCCATGTAATCAACATCGATCAGGTCGTTAATGGCAACAACCTGAATAGTTCCCTTTGCAATAGCCTGACGGAATACGAAGCGTCCGATACGGCCAAATCCATTAATACCAATTTTAATTTTTGACATTTTATTGTTTTTTTAGTGATTATATTTATAATGTCTTTTTAAATGAGCCACAAAAGTAAGCATTCATTATCATTTAGTCAAGGTTTCCAACATTTCATTTCCTGAATAAATCTCAACAAATGTTAAAAAAATATCCGGCATGTCATCTCATGACGACATGTCGGATATCCCTATAAATAATAACTTTATGTATGGCCTGTCAATGTCCCGTTTTAGAACAAAGAACAGATAAATCCACAACTATCTTCTTAAGCCCTTTCTGCCGGTTGTTCTGTCTTTGCCTTACTATACGCAGGACAATCCTGCTGCCCTTTGCAAGAACTGAAACCCAATGCCATAAAAAATAATACTGCTGCAATGATTGAAAACTTTTTCATAATATCTACTCTTAATATATGTTATTAGTTATGATTTAATTTAATTGTTTGCGATGACAAAACTATAGTGTTATTTACTATCTACAACGTAAAATAAATTATTAAGTTTCATTTTTTAACTCCTTATTGGGGAATATCTCATTTATTTTGGTCAAAGCATATAATACTTACATGAACTAACAAATTGCCTATTGAGGCCATGATACATTTTCGTCATCTCTCCAGAATGGCCCTGTCTGAATTGTATCTACCACTCCTTCCCGTAACCACACATTTATGTTCTTATCTTCAAACACATACAATTCGGTCACATCAGAATCTTCATCCGAAAGGTCCTCAATGTAATATTTCCCAAGTTCACCAACATGCTCGAGGAACATATTTTTGGACATACCAGGAAAGAAGTTTTTCTCCATTGTATACCTGCTGTCGTCAAATGCAAGCTCCACGAGTTTGTAATCCTCCATTGAATCGAAAGACATAGACACCCCAAGGTCATCGTAATAATATATGTTTACCGACTCTCCGTCCTCCATCTCCTGAACCTCAATCTCATCAGGGTTCCCCAAAACATCCAACACCTCATCTTCTGTCATTCCAAATTTGATGTTGTCAAAACCCACACCGGGTACAATTGTTGTTTTCATATTTTTTTATCATGAGTGGGCACTTAAAACCCACTGATTTTTAATTGTTTATATTTCTGTTCTTTAATATTCTTGTAATCGCAATTTGTAAGCACCTCTCTTACAGGAGTTTTGTCGAGTAGAGATATGC
>JALVQM010000143.1 GCA_027025615.1 Desulfobacteraceae bacterium
GAGCTACAATTATCAACTGTAGTTGGGGCAGTGCGTACTACAGTTCCGCTTTGCGCGATACCATGGCCGCTGCAGACGCACTTTTTATCTGTGCTGCCGGAAACAATGCAGGCAATAACGATGCAGTACCTTTTTATCCTGCAAGTTATGACAGTTGGAATGTTTTGGCAGTGGCAGCTACCAATAGCCAGGACAGCCTGGCATGGTTTTCAAATTACGGCAATGTGTCTGTTGATCTTGCTGCACCGGGATCCAATATATACAGTGCCCGGCCCGGCAGGCGTCTTGTTTGGGAAGAATATTTTTCCAATGGTCAGCTGGACGGCTGGCAAACCGGTGGTGGTCCGGACACATGGTCTGTGACCGGTCCCGGGGAGGAACCAGGGATCTCCGGTGTGTTGGCCCAGAGTCCGGCAGGAAACTATCTTCCCAACACCGATACCTGGGCGGCGACACCCGGCTTCAGCCTTGCCGATGCTGCTGCGGCCATGCTCACATTCCAGATAATCGGCGAATCGGAAGCAGGTCATGATTTTTTGTATGTTGAAGGCACTACTGATGATGTTAATTGGCTGCCCCTGCGTTTGAAAATTGGCAGCGGTACTCCGGTTGGATCCATATCAGGCACTTTGCCTTTCTGGACCAGGGTAACGGTTGACCTGGGGCGTTTCGATGGCAAACCATTCTGTCGTCTGCGTTTCAGGTTTGTCAGTGATGATTTAAACCAGTCCAGGGGCTGGTACCTGGATGGTTTTCATCTTACAGCATCCGACGAGCAGTCCGGTGGCTATCGCTATTTAAATGGGACTTCCATGGCAGCAGCAGTGGTTACCGGAGCAGCCGCCATGACAGCCGGAACCAATCCAGCCCTCGGGCCCGATGATCTGAAAATGCTACTGTCCAGTGGAGTAGATTCCCTGGATTTTTTGAAAAACGTGGTTGCATCAGGTGGAAGACTTAATGTTTCAACCACGGTTTATCTTGCCGGGTCGGTTGTACTCAATTCCCGGGCTGCTTCGGAAAGGCAGATCGATCTTGAGTGGGTTATCAATACTGATGTTGTCGATGATTTGACCGTGGAACGCCGCAGCCAGAGCCAGAAAGATTTTTTCCCTATAGCCAGGGTTTCTCCCGATGCCGGTAGCTTCCTTGATACAGGTTTGATCCCGGGAACAACTTATGTCTACCGGGTGCGTACCTTGACCAGCGATGGCAAACCGGCTGTTTCCAACCAGGCTACTGCAACTACGCCTTACGTGGGAGGTGCCGGGGGAAGTGGTGGCTGTTTTATCTCGGTGATCAATCCATAGAAGCAGAGTTTTTACAGCAACAGGCGGGCATCCCGGATCCGGCAGGGGGTGTATGGGGGCTTAGCCTTGCTGTTATAGTGTGCCTGTTAAGTATAGTTGCCGGTGTATAAACGGGTTATTTCATCCACTTCAAAACTCGGCCAGGGTGCCGGCCTGCCTGCCTGGCGGGCATCGATACCCGTACCTTTTGCCGTGGCGGTTCCAATTACAGTTGCCGGTATGTCTGCTGCCCCAAGATCTTTGATCAGGCGGGGGCTGTATTCGGGCTTACAGGCTATCAGCAGGCTGCCCGAGCCGATCAGCCCCAAAGGATCAAGATCCAGGGCCTTGCAGAAAATTGTTGTAGCCCGGTAAACCGGTATCTTGTCAAGGTCAATTCTCAACCTGCAACCGCCGGCAGTGGCAAACTCGTCAATGGCAGTAGCTATTCCGCCCTCGGTGACATCATGCATGGCACTGACCTGACCGCTGGCAGCAGCAATTTGTGCTTCTGGCATTATGCTGATTTTTTCAAGATAGGTAGCTGCTTCGTCAATGATTTGCTTGTCCACACCGCGCTTGATTAGAAGGTTTGCAAACTGACGGGCTATCAGGGCGGTTGCTTCAACTGCTGCTTTTTTGGTGACCAGGATAACGTCGCCCGGTTCCATCCTGTTCTTGGTGACCAGTCTGTCAGGGGCAACCGTGCCAAGCATTGCTGCCGAGACTATGGGACGGGTTACGGCATCGGTTACCTCGGTATGTCCTCCGCACAAGATTATGTTTTCCTGTTGACAGGCTGCATGCAGGGAAGCAAAAAGTTCGTGGACTTGTCCCGGGGTGATCCCCTCAGGCAAAAGAACTGTTGCCAGCATCCATCGTGGTTTGGCTCCTGCAGTGGCAATATCGTTGGCATTGACCGCGACTGTGTAACGGCCGACCTGTTCGGTGGCAAAAGTTATCGGGTCGGCTTTGAGAACAACAAGGAGATTGTTACCCAATTCTACTACAGCCGTATCCTGGCCAGGTCCGGGAGGTACTATTAGTTCAGGGGCCGGCATCTTGAATTCGGAAAGCAGGTCAGCCAGCAGTCTGGCCGGCAGCTTTCCGGCTGACAGGGGGCGATGCCTTTCAATTATAGGTAGCAATTGGTCCAGCCTGGTAATATGATAATCGCATTTGATCAGGGAGCGCTGTTTGCCGGGCACTGTGCCGACATCCAGCCAGGTAGTCAGGCACCCGGCCCTGCGGCCGGATTCGGTATCGAACCAGAAGTCACCTACTACCATGATCTGTCGCACAGGTATGTTCCAGCGCCTGGCAGCTTCCCTGATACCGTCGGGGGCGGGCTTGGGGGCAATTTGATCATCCCGGGTAAGAACCAGATCAAAATCATCCATGGTCAGCCTGGAGAAATTTTCCAGGGCTAACTGAACACATTCCAGGGTATTGCGGGTCAGGATTCCAACTTTTAGTCCTATTTTCCTGGCATAAAGGACAATCCGCTCAGCGCCCGGATTAGGTTTGGATTTTGCAGCTCCCTGGCGTTCGAAGTCGTCAAGGGCTTTGCAGGCAGTCTCACGCTTATGCGGGTCTTCAATACTTTCTATAAATTCAAGGACAGGTTTTTGAGGCGGGCAGCCTATCCGGCCTCGGATTACTGCAAAATCAAGTGCTCCTGGAAAGGTAAGGGTTCCATCAAAATCCAAAAGCAGGGCATGAACAGGTCTGGCTTCAGGAAGCATCATGGGTTTTATTCCAGGGGTAGAAGGAAAAAGGATTAATTCCAACGGTTCGGTATGTATGGAGAGTAGATTTTAAACCGGCCGTTTTCCAGTTCTTCTACAGTGGTAAACGGGTAATATGAATACCAGATACCGATTGTTTCTCCGCCTGCAGAGAGGATGTAGGCTCCTTCGGGCTGGAAAAGAGCTTCCCTTTCTGACAGAGGTTCCCATATGTTGCGTATCATCCGTTTAAACTCGGCCGAGCCGTATTCCATCTTCTGCCACATTCTGGAAACCTGAACGTATCCCGGCTTGAGGCCGATAACTGCATATGGGACAGTTGAGCGTCCTGTGTAGTAGTAAAGATAGTCACTGGGAAGATTACCATTGCTGAACATCCTGGTAACAGTCGTTGAACCGCTGAGGCCTCCATAGAGCCTTCCACAGCCGGAAAACACCAAAACAACAAGGGCAATTCCAAGGAAAGCTCCTAACTGTTTGATCCTCAGCCCGGCGGTCGGCAGGAATTTTCCCTTTTGATCTATATTTGATGCCATGGACAACACCTCATGTTTTTGTTGTGAGTCATGCGGTTGCGACTGCTGTAACCCGATCTGGACTTTTTGTAAGAGTATCTGATTTTAGCTGTTTGTAAAACCGCCAAGTTTATAAAAAGATTCCCTCGTCAGGATTTATCCTGGATTATGCACTTCAAATGCCTGAAAAGAAGTGATTTCATTGAATTATTTCACAGTTAGCCTATGTTTGTTTCCGGACGTGCTTTCACCCAAAAGGTGAAGTTCAATCGGTGAAAAGTCTTCAGGCATTTGAAGCCGCAAGGGGCTCGCTATTTTACCGAATCTGCGTTGTTGTCGGGCAGTTGAAGTACTAGAGTACGTCTGCCTGCCCTCCGCCTCGCATCTTCGGCAAACTCGCGAGCTGCAAAATCCGGGTTTATTCCTCTGACCAGGGATTGTAGACCTGGTAACCACCGGTAGCATAATACTTGACCCGGTTACCCTGGTCGTCGACTACATAGATGTTTACCATTTTGCCCTGGCCGTACTCGGAATCTTCAGATTTGGAAACCTGGAAAAGCTTCCAGGCCGTGCGCCAGGCCACAACGTCGGAATCAAGCGGGGCCTGGTCAGGTTCCGGCATGTAGTCGGTTATTACTTTCCGGTCGGTTTTAACCTCAAAGTGAACGCGAAAACCTTTTGGTTTCTGGGCCCATCCCCGGTCTATTGCCTTGAGTGCTTCGGCGATTTTCATCTCTGGTCTCCTGATCCGGCTTAAAATTTGTTAGGTTTCATCGCTGTCGTCCATATGGTTAAAAGTATTGTCCGTGGATTGATGACCAGGCTGATCGGCTGAATGGATATAAACATAGCGTTGGGGTAAGGCAAAAGCGATCCCTTCATAATCGAAAGTAAGCTTTATTTTTTCCAGCAGGTCACAGCGGGCGGTCCAGTATTTTAGATTGTTTACCCAGCAACGCCCCCCAACAACCACACAGTCTTCACGCAGGTGGGTTATGTAAACCACCGGCCGGGGTTTGGCCAGCACCCTGGGGTCTTCTATCATTACTCTTTCCAGGACTTGCTTGGCTCTCATCAGGTCCTGATCGTAACGGATACGCAGATCGAGGTGAATCCTGCGCGAAGGTGTGATATGGTAATTGATAAGGTAATCGTTCAAAATCTTGGAATTCGGAATCCATACTGTTTTGCCGTCAAAGGTACGCATGCGGGTATTGAGGAAAGTTGTGGCTTCCACTTTTCCCAGAAGGTCTCCGGTCTTGATCGTTTGGCCGGGCTTGAAGGGCAGACTTGGGAGGTAGGGTTTGAAAAGCATTATGCCAACCACCACCAACAGCGTTACGATGAGCAGGAAGCGTAACAGGTTCAAACTGCTGAATCCCAGTACGCCGGCAGTGACCACAAAAAGAAAGATGTAGAGAACCACGGTGACCACGTTTCTTGCCACGGCCGCCTTGGATTTGTCGATACCGGTTTTTTCAAGCAAGGCATCGAGACCCCGCACAAGGTATTTGACGATCAGCAGACCGGCTATCAGAACCACCAGGCCAAGGATCAGGTCCCGACCATAATCGGTCATAACCAGGCTGATCCGGTCAATTTTTTCCATCAGGGTTTCTTTCATGGTTCCTCCGGCTAAATTCCGCTATTTTGATGAGATGGTACGGTTTCATGTTAAGATTCATATATGGTTTTCAACACCTGGAGCAGTCGGACAATTAAAGAGCAACACAGCAGCCGGCAAACAGAGTGAAGGTTGGATAAGGTAAAGTCTTCATGGGTTCCAAGGTTTCTTGACCGTCTTACATATCATAAATGAAACTTTTTTTAAAAAAACTTTATTTAATCCAGGCAGTCCTGCTTGTAACAGTGGTTTTGATTGCCGGGCAGGTTGATGCCGGCATGCGTGTTTCCATGCGGGGAAATGGATTTTGGCTGCACTGCCGGCAAAGTGAGGCTGTCCTGGCGGCAAGGTTGGTCAGGGCCATTGCCTCGATGAAAAGTTTCCTGGCAGCAAAAGGATTGCCCCTGCCGACGCCGGTTCATCTGGTTTTGCAGGAAGGCAGGATCAGCGGTGGTTTTCGAACGGATATAATCCCCCTCTGGCGTGTCAGGGTTGCCCTGCAGCCGCCGGGACCGCTTGAAGATGGAGCAACCGAACCTGATCCCTGGACATACCGCACTTTCATGGGCCTGGCCTTCCAGTCAATCTATTATACCTGTGGTGGAGTCCCGGCACTAGGACGCAGATTGATGGGAGCGGTTATTTCGCCCAACCGAATCATACCTCCCTGGGCCCTTGACGGGATAAGTCATTTGTTGTGGGAGTTGTATGCCGGCAAACCGGGTTTCGAATCTGTCTCCACCTTGGACGCCTCTTTAAGAAATACTGTTGCCTGGCCGGGAGTAGATAAAATCAGTAATCACCCGGATACCTGGCCCGGGCCAGATTGCCATCGAATATGGGGACGGCCTTTTATCCGTTGG
>JALVQM010000144.1 GCA_027025615.1 Desulfobacteraceae bacterium
GTTTCAAAGAGAACGGTGTCGGCAATAGATATGTTCGGTGGCAAAAAGGTGTTCAGCTTTGCGAAACTGTTTTTCATCGTCCCCGGTGAGCAGTCGGACAATGAGGTTGGTATCAACACCGATCACGGGGGGACTCCCCATAGCCGTCAGGCTAAGAATTTATCTATAAAATTATACTAAGATTACACCATGTTACGACGTCGGAGCGGTCCCCGTCCGCCCCCAGCCTCATAATGGTACCCTTTGTAGCCGGGAATGATTATTAACCACTCCCGGCAGTTTAGTGTTTAATTTTTAAACTGCTTATAATTATACACTATTTTTGAATTTATACAATAAAATTAACCATTAGGAGAATAAAAAAACAAGATTACGACGTCATCGAAAATTCAATCAGGAAACAGCTCATCACTTTTTTTAAGCCGCACGAGATAGAGCAATTAGCGCAAAAGAGCAAATTCGTACAACGACGCAGCTTGCTCAATGGGTTCACGTTCCTCTGTCTATTGACCATCAACAGTGACGATCTGGCTAGCGAGAGTCTCAATGACCTCGTCACCAAACTGGAACTGGAACATGGAATCAACATGAAGAAGCAGTCTTTGGATGAGCGGTTCAACCAGCATGCGGTCTGTTTTCTCAAAAAGGCTGTCAGTGAGCTACTGAACAAGCATTGCTCAAACGTTGTTTCCCTCATGGACTGTGATCAGTTCAAAAGGATTTTGATCAAGGATTCTGTATGTTTTCAGATAGATGATTCGTTGGCTGAGTATTTTCCTGGTTGCGGTGGAAGCGGTTCAAAGGCTACAGTTCGGATACAGTTCGAATACGATTTGCTATCCGGGACAATAGTTGATCTCAGTCTGCATAGTTTCGTTGAACAGGATGCCAGTAATTCAACGATGACTCTTGATGTTGTCAATGAAGGAGATCTGATTATTCGGGATCTTGCGTATATGCATATAACCGCGTTACAGGGTATCCTGTCGAGGCTGGGTGATTTTCTCTGTCGTCTGCAAACTTGCAGGCAAGTTTTTCAACTCCGGGATGGCGAGATTGTTAAGCTGGATTTTGCCGGGATAGTACAATCAATGGAGAACTATCAAGTTGATAAAATAGAAGAAAAAGTATTTCTTGATCAAAAAATGACCTTGGAAGTTCGTCTGTTCATATATTTACTGCCTCTGAATGTCTATCAGGAAAGGATACGCAAGGCCCAGCTGAATGCAAAAAAGAAAGGTCGTCAACTCAGCAGGGAATTCAAGGCACGGGCGAGGCTTAATCTGTTTATCACATCAGCATCTGGTGATGTACTCGATCTTGAAAGTGCCTGGAAGGCATATACCTTACGCTGGCAGATCGAGCTTGGATTCAAGGTTTGGAAATCGCTCTGGAAAATAGACAAGGTGAAAAAAGTCAAGAAAGAACGTCTGGAATGTTATATCTGGTCTAAATTATTTATTATTGTACTCAGCCTGCATATTCTGTGGATCACGCATAATCTGATGCGCAGTCGTTATGGTTGCAGCCTCAGTTTTTACAAAGCTACAAAGACCTTGATCTCCAGCCTCCGGCACAAATTAAAGCAGGCTTTCTCCGAAGGAGCCTCATCAACCGTTCAATTCATAATGGACTTTCTGGACTTGAGCCTCAGGAGGCATGTGCTGGAAAAGAAAAAAGGGAGCAACAATTCCCCGGCAATACTCTTCAATATATTCAGATTGAGGTATGACGGCGAGGTGATATCGATAGCGTCGTGACGGTGAATTGCTTAGCCTGACGGCTATGGGGTGAAGGCGTACTTCCTGTACTTCGAGCCCTCGACAACGCAGCAGATGCGGTACCCCCTGAGCAGATACCAACTGATTCAAGCATTTTGCGCTACCGCGTGCAGTTTACTCTCC